>JAFYIK010000068.1 GCA_017538685.1 Bacteroidales bacterium
ATCCTCGCTCGCGCTGGGCTCCGGCTTCCGCTGCGGCTTCCTGGGGCTGCTGCACCTGGAGATCGTCCAGGAGCGCCTGTTCCGCGAGTTCGATATGGACGTGATCACCACGGTGCCGAACGTTTCCTACAACGTGTACACCACCCAGGGCGACGTAGTCACGGTCCACAACCCCTCCGGGATGCCGGCCCCGACCCTTATCGACCATATCGAAGAGCCCTACATCCGCGCGCAGATAATCTCCAAGACGGAATTTTTCGGGCCTATTATGAAGCTCTGCCTGGACCGCAGGGGGACTTTGATAAGCCAGCACTATATAACCGCCGACCGCATCGAACTGAACTACGATATGCCGCTGTCCGAGATAGTGTTCGACTTCTACGACAAGCTGAAGACCATCTCGAAAGGCTACGCTTCATTCGACTACCATATTATCGAATTCCGCCCGGCCAGGCTGGTGCGTCTGGATATTTTGCTCAACGGCGAGCCTGCCGACGCGCTTTCGACTTTGATACACGAAGACAACGCCTACTCCTTCGGGCGCAAGATGTGCGAGAAGCTGAAGGAACTCATCCCCCGCCAGCAGTTCGACATCCCCATCCAGGCGGCCATCGGTGCGAAGATCATCGCCCGCGAGACGGTGAAGCAGGTGCGCAAGGACGTCACGGCGAAGTGCTACGGCGGCGACGTGACACGTAAGCGCAAGCTGCTGGAAAAGCAGAAGGAAGGCAAGAAGCGTATGCGCCAGATAGGCACTGTGCAGGTGCCCCAGTCGGCGTTTATGGCGGTTCTCAAACTCGACTCATAACTATGCTCGGCAATATCGGAACAGGCGAGATTATCGTCATCGCGTTGGTGGTCCTGCTGCTTTTCGGCGGGAAGAAGATTCCCGATCTTATGAAGAGCATAGGGAAAGGCGTACGGAGTTTCCGCGACGGCGTGAAGGACGTGGAAGACGAAATCAAGAACGATCTGGATGTCTAGTTCCGGCGAAATGACTTTCTGGGACCACCTTGAGGTTCTCCGCTGGTCCATTCTGAGGACGCTTATCGCGCTCCTCGTTCTGTTTCTGGCCGCATTCGCCGTGATGCCTTCGCTTTTTGATGCCGTTATTCTGGCTCCCACGACCGGGGAGTTTTTCGTTTATAAGTGGCTTGGAGGCCTTTTCACCGGCGATTTCAAAATAGACATAGTGAACATCAATGTCACCGCGCCTTTCTTCACGCATATGCGCACGGCGTTTTTAATGGCATTGGTGGTCGGTTTTCCCTATTTGCTGGTTGAAGTCTGGCTGTTCGTGAAGCCCGCTTTGTATAAGAACGAGAAACGCGGTATGGGAATGGCGATGCTTTTTGTCGCTTTGCTGTTTTATATCGGTTGCGCCGTCGGTTATCTCGCGATCTTCCCCCTGACTTTCAGATTCCTGGCAGGATATCATATCGGCACGGGCATACTGACTCAGATTTCCCTGAACTCCTACATCTCGACCTTTGTGTCTATTATTTTTATAATGGGTCTGGTGTTCGAACTGCCTATCCTGGCTTGGGTGCTGGGTAAGTTCGGAATCGTCAACAAGTCTTTGTTGCGAAGCTACCGCCGCTATGCTATAGTTATTCTGCTTATTCTGGCGGCAGTCATTACACCTACCGGCGACCCTTTCACCCTGATGGTCGTCTTCCTTCCTATTTATTTGCTGTACGAGGTGTCGATCCTCGTAGTTCCGGCTGCGGAAGTAAAAGATTAGTTCCCGCGCTTGGCGTTATAGCCCATCTCGAGCAGCAACTTAGTGACCTTGTCTCGAAGGTCGCCCTGTACGGTTATTTCACCGTCTTTTGCGCTGCCGCCAACCCCGCATTTTACCTTAAGCTTGCGACCAAGTTCGGCGAGGTCTTCCTGAGTACCGACAAAGCCCTGGACGAGAGTGACCTGTTTTCCGGCTCTGCCGCTGCGGTCTATGCGGACTATCAGCCTCTGCTTCGAGGGCTCGAGTGTTTCGGGCTCCGAAGTCTCTTCCGTAGAATACTGAAAATCCGGGTTAGTCGAATAGACAATTCCGAGACGCTTTTTCCAATCGTTCTCTGACATAATGCGAGTCGGGGTGACATGACTCGAACATGCGACCCTCTGGTCCCAAACCAGATGCGCTACCAACTGCGCCACACCCCGAATTCCCCTCCCGGCGACCTGACGGCCGTACCGAAAGGGGCAGCAAATATATACCCCTTCGGGCAAATATCAAAATTATTTACGCTTCAGGACCTTGCGGGCTGCCGCTGCGATAGCCTCGGCATTGAGGCCATAGGCGGCGAGGAGCTCCGCGGGGGTGCCGGACTGGCCGAAGCGGTCGGCGCCATTGACGAAGGCAATGGGCACGGGGACCGCTGAGGCTGCCACTCCGGCCACCGCCTCACCGAGCCCGCCTGCCATATTGTGCTCCTCGGCGACAACCGCGCAACCGGTCTTCTTCAGCGAGGCTATGATCGCGGCCTCGTCGAGAGGCTTTACTGTAGGGACGTTCAGGACTTCGGCGCTGATGCCTTCAGCCTCGAGGGCCTCGGCCGCGAGCAGCGCTTCCCAG
>JAFYIK010000069.1 GCA_017538685.1 Bacteroidales bacterium
GAGCGGGTCGCCGGCCATAATGACGGTTTCGGCTATTTCGCCGTATTTCGCCCCGATGTGGGGCGTAGGAGTATTGTTTTCGCTCATAATTATGTGGTGTTGTTAGTTTCTATGACGGTGTGTTTGCGGGCCAGGGGGCGATGCGGTCGGGGACCTCGATGGTGCGGGAGACGTAACCTTCTTCGTCCACGATCTGAGGGCGGACGGAGAGTTCGCGACCGTCGTGGAAGATGTGCTGGAGATTCTTGTCGCTGAAGTTGCCGATCTGGTCGCGCCCGAGCATTCCGGTGCTGAGGCACCAGCGGCCGTCCGCGCTCAGGGCCGCCATACGCTGGAGCGTCTGGTTACGGTCTGCGGCCGGCTCGTGGATGGGGTTGAGGAAGATGTCCGTGCCGGCGAGAAGACTTTGGAAGCGGCGGTTCAGCACGGCGTTGCCGTTGAAACGGAAGTCCAGCTTGAGGCCGGTGCCGGAGAGGATGCCCGTCTCCCCGCCCTGCAGCACGGTGATGCGATTCCCGCAGCAGGCGAACTGGCGGCGCTTGAACTCGTCCATAAGCTTGTCCGTGAGGGCTTCGTTGCCGGCGATGTCGTCTTCGGTTTCGAATATCTGGCCGGTGTAGAGGTCGAAGAACAGGCCGCCGTGCATCATAAACAGGGCGTTGCGCTGGAACATACAACTTGTGGTCAGCGACTCCTCGATCTCCAGAATTGCCACCGAGCTTTTGTTCTTGATGTCCTGCTCGGCGTACAGAAGGTCGTTGAGGTCGCGGATCGTGCGCCCTGGGAAAAGTATGAGGTCTGCGTCCGACGCGTTCACTGCATCGACGAGAATATCCATCTTGTTATTAGGATTGAGTTCGAAATCGAATCCTATCAATTCTATCTTCATATCAGCGCAAATTTAAGTATATTTGTAGTAATAATACTAATCCCATAATGACAGACAGAAGATCTTTTTTGAAGACCACGGCGGCGGCGACAGCGGCTGCGGCGGCGGCACCTCTCATCACCGGTTGCACGACCGGGAAAGACAAATACGGCATCGGCCTTGACAAGGGCATCGAGAGCCGGCTGATAGTGGAAAAGGCGAACGCAGTGCCTATCACGGGCACTTTCCTCGACGAAATCAGCACGGACATCCCGCACCAGAACTGGGGCGAGGCGGAATGGGACCGCGATTTCCGTTATATGAAGCATTTCGGAATCGACACGGTCATCATCATCCGCTGCGGCCTTCGTAAATGGATGACCTATCCGAGCCCGTACCTTCTCAAGAAGGGCTACTATTATCCTTCAGTGGACCTCGTGGATATGTTCTGCCGCCTGGCCGAGAAGTACGATATGAAGCTCTATATCGGCCTCTACGATTCGGACGAGTACTGGTACACGGGCGTGTATAACAACGAAATCGAAATCAATAAGTTCATAATCGACGAACTCTGGGAGCGCTACGGCCACTATAAGAGCTTCAAGGGCTGGTATCTCAGCTATGAGATCAGCCGCCGCAGCAAGGGCGCGATCGAGGGCTACCAGATGCTCGGCCGCCAGTGCAAGGAGCTCTCCAAGAGCGCGGAGTACCCCAACGGCTACCCGACCTTCATCAGCCCCATCATCGAGGGCATCAAGGGCGTGAGCGCACAGAGCGCCCAGCTCCGCAGGGCCGACAGGCCGGACATTATGGAGCATATGCGCGACTGGGACGAAATCTTCGAGGGAATCCACGAATTCGTGGACGCGTGCGCCTTCCAGGACGGATACAACGACTACGACGAGATAGAGGACTACATCTCCGTGAACAAGATGCTGGCAGACAAGTGGGGAATCCACAGTTGGACGAACTGCGAAAGCTTCGACCGCGATATGCCCATCAAGTTCCTCCCTATCAAATTCGACAAACTGCGCCTCAAACTGGAGGCCGCGAAGCGCTGCGGAGTGGAGAAGGCAATCACCTTCGAGTTCTCACACTTCATCAGCCCGCAGAGCGCATATCTGCAGGCCGGACACCTTTACGACAGGTATCTGGAATATTTCGGAAGACTTTAGACTTCGGTCGAACCGTAGAAATGGGTGAGGATCTCCTTCTGGAGGTCCTCATTCAGTGAACGGATGAACGACTTGATGCTTGCCGGCGGGAAGTCTGCAAGGCGCAGGTAAATCATTGCGTCCACGCAGTCCGAGAAGTCGGGATCCACGTTCAGGCAGGCGACGTGCGCGCCGCAGGAGAAGTACTTGCGGAAGAGCACGGGCAGCCTGTACTGGCCCTCGGACAGAGCGCCGATAAGCCTGTCGAAAGCGTCGATATCGCCCTCGGGGACCTGCAGCAGCTGGTCCGGATTCACCCTAAGGTAATTGGGCTTGAAGGGCGTCGTGGGCACGGCGAACCTGTCCGCGTCCGGAAGCGCGAAATCGCGGTGGAGGAAGTGCCACGTCAGGCTCTTGTAGAAATCCGGAAGCGCGGCGCTCATAGTCACCAGGCCGAAGCAGCTGTCCGCATTCGCGCGGACGTTCGCGACGCACAGGCCGGCCAGAAGGAGCTTCAGCGGAAGCACTTCGCGCTGGTACTTTTCCACTATGAACGAGCGGCCCAATTCCACCGAATGGGCGAGCATCTTGGGGGCGTCCGGGCCGAAGCGCACGAGGGTGCTGGTGTAGAAACCGCCGACCCCGCCGTGGGCCCGCATAATTTCGGATCCGTAACCCACTCGGTAGGCGCCGACTAGCTGCCCGTCCGGCACGTGCCAGAGGACGAGGTGGTGGTAGTAGTTGTCATAGAGATCGGTGTCCAAGGCCTTGCCAGTGCCCTCTCCAACGGCTCTGAAGGTCACTTCGCGCAGGCGATAGAGCTCGCGCATCGCATCGGGCGCCTGGTCGGCCGTAATCAGATATGCACGGTAATCCCCGCTTTCGAATATGATACTATCGCTGATCGCCTCCATCTGCTTGCGGATGAGCTCCGGATCCACGGGCGGGATGATTTCCTGCTCGTTCGAGCTTGTCTGATGATGCTCGAAATCCGGGCGGCACTGGGCCTCCAGAGCGTAGCAGCGGTTGCGCAGATATTTGCCGAGTTCGCTGACACCGAAGCCGGCGATTTTGTCGGCCGGAATGGGCTGGCCGATGCGGACTTTGATATGGGAGCCCTTGGCCGCGAGGAGCTCGCGTATGAGTCGGAGGGTGCGGAGCCTTGGGTGGATGCGGCCGAGCCTGTGGAACAGCTTGCTGTTGCCGCCGTCGAAGTAGATGGGAATCACGGGCAGGCCGGACTTGCGGATGAGCTTGCTCATATTGTCAGCCCACGGCAGGTCTTCCACTATGCGGCCTTTGCCCACGGCCGTGCGGTTCTTGCCACGCTGCCAGGTGGCCACCTCCCCGGCGGGGAAGAGTCCGAGCGCGCCGCCGCCCGCGATATGGCCCAGGGCCGTGCGTATTCCGTTTACGCTTCTGGCTGCTCCGCTCGAGAAATTATTCACCGGGATGAACCATTCCTTGAGGTTCGGAATGAGTGCCAGGAAATAGGTTGTGAGTATTTTGTAGTCGGGACGAAGTTCGCCTATGATTTTGTTTAGCAGAAGGCCGTCAATGGCGCCGAAGTGGTGGTTGCTGACGGTGATGAAGCCCCCTTCCAAAGGGATGTGCTTGAGCTGGTCTTCGGGTACGTCGAAGGTGACGGGGATGTTGCGGAGCATCTCGTCGCAGAATTCCGGCCCGTCGGTGCCGGTGTTCTTTGAATACAGTTCGTTGAGCCCGTCCACATCCAGAATATCATAGACCAGGTTGGACAGAATCTTGCCAAAGAACCCTTTTAATCCAAGGGCTTGTTCCTGAAATGCTTTGCGGTCGATCAGAATAGAGCTCACAGGTTCGGTTTTTAGTATTTATTGAACAAATATAAGTATATTTGTGAAAACCACGTGCGCACAATGGCTATCAATCTCTGGAATATTCTGCTTTTTCTGCCTTCGGCTTCGGTGCTGGGCTGGTTGCTCCTGAATTCTATGGTATCCCGCAGGACCAGCACTTATTTTGTGGTCCAGTGCCTGATGGTAATCCTGTTTCTGTTCTTTACGGCAGACGCGTTATACTCTATTCCGGGCATCCCGTCAGAGATTCTGGTTTATTCGCACTTGGTGACGGTGTCTTCCGCGCCGTGCATTATTCCTGTCATCTGGCTCTACCTGGACAGGCTGCGCTTCGGGCGTAAATACAGAATTGTACATTTCTTCTGGGTCCTTATTCCTTTTTCCCTCACTCTGACCGCCGTATCCCTCACTGATACGATAGGCGCCGCGCAGCTCGCCCCGTTCCTGACGGAACTCTATTCAGAAGGTGCCCAGATAATGGAAAAGTACGCCGAAACCACGTTCGGGCATTATTACACCTGGTGCCACACCATCTTCCGTGTCGCGATCGCAGGAGAACTCATATTCGCGGTGGTTTACCTTATGATATATGTGGCGAAGGAAGGCGTACGCTTTATCAATTTCCACAAATACTTCACCCAGGACGCTCCGATCAGGGTAATAGAACTGCAGATATATGTCCTTATTATTCCTGCACTCTTCATCCTCGTGAAGGTCCTCTTTACAAAGCAGTTCCTGGACACCCATCTCTGGCTGTCTATCGCGCTTAACATAGTTATTTCCGTCAGTACCTTCTTCTTCAACAGGGATGCCTGGTTCGGCGCAAGGAAGACTATCACGCGCACACAGGCGAAGCACGTGATGATGTATAACTATCACGCTTCCATCAAAGGTCCCATAAAGGAGATTATGGTGGAGGAACTTCTGGAAGATGTGGACCAGGATTTCCTGCTGCGCCTGCAGGACAGGGTGGGTGACCGCCTCCAGCACGCGCAGTCGATGACTCCGAGGGAAATGAACGCCGTGAAGGACATTCTGTTCGGTTCGGCCGGCAATCCCTGGGACGACAGCCTTCTTACGCGTTTCCAGACTGTTATGCTCAACGAGCAGTTGTTCCTTCAGCCTAGTCTTAGCCTGCAGGACATAGCGGAGCGTCTGCACACCAACAAGACTTATATCTCCAAACTGGTCAACAACACTTATAATCTGAGCTTCCCGGAATTCCTAAACACTTTGCGTGTAGATTACGCGCAGCAGTACATAAGGAACCATCCGAATGCGAAGCAGGAAGAGATAGCAAGGGCGAGCGGTTTCCTGAGCGCGTCCACCTTCAACAATATTTTCCGAAAGATCACGGGGCTCACACCCAAGATGTGGGCGCTGAAAATGCCCTCACAACAGTCCTAGAGCTTGTTTTGGGCCACAAATTCGGACGGCGTAACTCCCGTATACTCCTTAAATGCCGTCGTAAAGTACGACGCTGAGCGAAAACCGCATTCTGAAGCGATCTTCGCCATCGGCTTTTCACTCTGGAGCAGATAGAACTTCGCCACTTCCATCCTGCGGTCGCGAAGGAGCACTGAAGGGGAGGGAGAGCCCTCGGCCTTAAGCTTTCTGTTCACGTGTATGCGGCTCATTCCGGTGATCTCCGCAATCGCGTCCACATCGAAATCCGCCTCCTTGTAATGCTCCTCTATCAGCATCATAACGCGCGTGGTGAACGGGCCGGATAGCGAGCTGGATTTCGTCACAGCAGCGGCCTTTTTCTTCGGCTTTTCGACTGGATTTTCCGGCTCTTCAACAGGCTCCGCCGGCTCTTCGATTACTTCGGTTTCGGGCGCTTCTTCAACGACTTTTTCTACAGGCTGCGCAGGGGCTTTAAACTCCGGCTCAAGGGACTGTGTGACTCTGTGAGCCCTCCTTTTCACAAGTAAGAAGATAACTGGAATTACGCATCCAAGTGCGGCTAAACAAACGATAATTATCAGCCAAATATTTGGCTTAGAGGCGCCCTGTTCGGTATATGTTTCAAATTCTAAAGGTAACATATTTGAAACATCGCCCACTCCGGACCACTCCATTACCGAGCCGTCATCTCCAAGCCTTGCTACTTGTTTCTCTCCGAAAATCCAGACAAACGAAGAGTCTGAGGAGAGCTTGAGATTGACAGGAGGGAAGGGGATTTGAACCTCTGATTCTATGCTTTCCGACTTAGGGTCGAAGGCGATTAATTTCGTCACAGAGGCGAGCATCAATTTGTCCTTTTTAGGAAGGTAGATAGCGCCTGAAAATTCTTCGTTTCCCAGCTGCTTTTTTCTGAATCCGTCTTTTGCCGTGTATCTTGTCAGGCTTCCTTCTTTTCCCAGGATCCAGAGTGTGGCGTTCGAGTCAAAGCAGATATATAATATAGAGTCGGAGCCCAGTTTTCCTCCAGAAGCTCCGAAATGCAGCCTTGATCCTGTCTTGCTCAGACGGTAAAGACCATTGTTGGCAGTTCCCATCCATAGTGAACCATCTATAGGGCTTTCAGCCATACAGGTAACCTCGCTTTCCGCCGCAGGCCCTGAATTCTGTGCATAAATAGGCCTATAATGGACTGCAAATGCCATTATGGCGACTATTAAGGCTATTTGTCTCAATATTCTCTTCATATACTGTTGTCCGCTGTGACTGGTCAAATATATGAATATCTTTTAAAACCCCTTCATTTTCAAGCAAATATAATGTGGATAAATTGTTAGAATATAACATCTAAAAAATTGTTTTTAGGAATCGGCAAAGAGCAAGTGGATGTTTTTGCTCATTCAAATACGCGTTTCAACAATTCATTTATTAATCGTGAAGAGTTTTTGAAACGTATAAGCACCCCTGGAGGGCAATCTGTGGTGTTTGGGCGGTAAAACAAGGGGGTTTCGAAACGTTACGA
>JAFYIK010000070.1 GCA_017538685.1 Bacteroidales bacterium
ACCGGCCGTCCGGGGTGAGGGCGAAGTTGCGGGGGTGCAGGCCGGTCTCCTGGTAGCCTGCCGCGGACACTTTGCCGCTCTTGCGGTCCACCTTGAAGATGGCGATGCCGTCTTTCTTCAGGCGATGGCTGGTGTAGAGGAAGCGGCCGTCCGGGCTGAGATGGATGTCCGCGCTGCCGTGGCCGTGGCCAGAGTAGGCCGCGAAGTCCTGAATGACGCGTAGATTGCCGTCGGAATATGCAAACACAATCAGTCTGTCGCCAAGCTCGCCCAGTAGGTATGCAAAGCGACCATCCGCACTGAAGACCATATGGCGCGGTCCGCACTTATTTGGAGCCAGCTTGGCTAGTGAAGAGCCCTTAAGTTCCTGCTCATAGAGCCAGGCGGGCATCGAACGCCGATTTTGCCAGGCGGTGATGGGCGCGCCGAGCGGGTAATCTCCTTCCCGGTGCTCGAAACGTTGGATGCAGTCGTTCCCGAGATTGGTCGTAAACACGTACTTCCCGTCCGGGGAGAGAACGGCGCAATGGATATGCGCGTCCTCCTTGCCTATCTGCCGGCCTGTGGTCTTATTGGTGATTTCCGAGCCGAAGCAGAAATACTGGCCGATTCCGTTCAGAAGGCCTTGGTCTGTCAGCCGGAAGGCAGTGAGAGTGCCGCCGGTGTAGTTGGAACTCACGAGTGCGTTGTCCAGCAGCAGGAGATTGCAGGGATCGGAGCCATCCACTATGGCGCGCGGGATCTTTAAACTGTCTACCCGCTGAATCTTGTCTCCACGGATAGCATATGCGCTGACGCCTTCGCGGCCGTCGTTGAACTCGTTCACCGAATAGGCCATCTTGCCGTCCGTGGTGGCGACGATAAACGAAGGATTGCCGGACGGGGCGACCGATAAGAGCCGGCTTTCCAGCGTCTCTTCGTTGAATTCATAAAGGTATATGCCTTCCGCACCTGTGCCCTCGGTGTAGGTCCCGACAAGCAGTCTCAGCACTTCGCTGACAAGAATAGCCAAACAGTTCATACCGCTAAGTTAACAAAATACCAAATAATAGGGATTGCCGCGCGCGCGAACAGATATTATCTTTGCCTTCGAAAATGACACTTAAGGATTTAAAGTTAGGGCAGTACGGAGAAGTGCTCGCAGTGGGGGGCGAAGGAAACCTCAGGCAGCACTTTCTGGATATGGGCGTAATCCCGGGGACTGTGATAAAGATGATCAAGAGGGCGCCGATGGGCGACCCGCTGGAGATTCTTGTCCAGGGCTACTCGCTCACCCTCAGGGGAGCGGAGGCGGACAAGATCGAGGTGCGGGCGACGGATGCGCCCGACTCTGTGCAGGCCGAAAAGGAACACCCCATCGAGGAAATCGAGCACCCGGGCTTCGGTGAGGAGGGAAAGTATCATCAGAAGGAGCACGAACGCAAACTTCCCGAAGGCACGATCCTCACCTTCGCCCTCGCCGGCCAGCAGAACTGCGGAAAGACAACGCTTTTCAACCAGCTCACCGGTTCCAACCAGCACGTGGGCAACTTCCCGGGAGTGACCGTGGACCGCAAAGACGGCCAAATCAAAGGGCACCCGAACACGGTGGTGACAGACCTTCCCGGCATCTATTCGCTTAGCACTTACACTCAGGAAGAGATGGTCTCGCGCGACTTCATCATCAAGAGCCGCCCGAAGGCCATAATCAATATAGTGGACGCCACCAACATCGAGCGCAACCTGTATCTGACTATGCAGCTGATGCAGCTGGATGTGCCCGTGGTGCTTGCCCTCAATATGATGGACGAGGTCCGCGGCAACGGCGGCTCGGTCAACATAAACAAGATGGAGCGTGCGCTCGGGCTGCCGGTGGTGGCCATCAGCGCCGCGCGGGGAGAGGGTATCGGCGAGCTTGTGGATCACGCGATCCACATCGCCAAATACCAGGAGACCCCCGCGCGCCTGGACTTCTGCAGCCCGGAGGACCACGGAGGTGCGGTACACCGTTGCCTCCATAGTATAATGCACCTGATCGAGGACCACGCCGAGCGCGCCGGCATCCCCCGCAGGTTCGCCGCGAGCCGCCTGGTGGAGGGCGACGAAGACATCCTGGCCGCGCTGGAACTCTCCGAAAACGAGCGCGAAACCCTCGAGCACATAATCCTCCAGATGGAGGAGGAGCGCGGCCTGGACAGGCACGCCGCTATGGCCGAAATGCGCTACAGTTTCATCCATCGCCTCTGCGCGGAGACGGTCAGTAAGCCCGGCGTGAGCAAGGAACGCCTGCGCTCGGACCGCATCGACCGTGTGCTCACTGGTAAATGGACCGCCATCCCGTCGTTCATCCTGATTCTCGGCCTTGTCTTCTGGCTCACGTTCGATGTGATCGGCGCGCGTCTGCAGGACCTCCTTGAAGCAGGAATCACCTCGCTGGGCGAACTAGTGGCTGACGCTATGTCGAAGTGGAACGTGGCCCCGGCCGTTCACTCGCTTATCGTGGACGCGCTGTTCGGCGGAGTGGGCACGGTGCTGAGTTTCGTGCCGCTGATCGTGGTGCTGTTCTTCTTCCTGTCGCTGCTGGAGGACAGCGGCTATATGGCGCGTATCGCCTTCGTCTCGGACAACCTTCTTCGTAAGATCGGCCTTTCCGGGCGAAGCATCGTGCCTATGCTCATCTCATTCGGCTGCACGGTGCCGGGAGTGATGGCCGCACGGACGCTCCCTTCCGCGCGCGACCGCCATCTTACTATCCTGCTGACCCCGTTTATGAGCTGCTCGGCAAAGATCGCCATCTACGGCTTCTTCGTCAGCGCCTTCTTCCCGGGCCACGCAGGACTGGTGATGACTAGCCTCTATCTGCTCGGAATCCTGATCGGAGTCATCGTGGCCCTGGTTGGCAAGAAGATTCACCGCAGCCACGAAGCATCTCCTTTCGTGATGGAACTCCCCACCTACCGCCTGCCGCAGGCACGCAATGTCGGCCATCTGCTGTGGGACAAGACCAAGGACTTCTGCCAGCGCGCCTTCACCGTCATCTTCCTCGCCACCATCGTCATCTGGTTCCTCCAGTCGTTCAACTTCAGGCTGGTCTATGTACCGGATGCGCCTGAGACCTCGATGCTTGCTGTGATCGCCGGCCTGATTGCGCCGCTCTTCTCGCCGCTTGGGCTGGGCGACTGGCGCATCGTCACGGCGCTTATCTCCGGCTTCCTCGCCAAGGAGAGCGTGGTGGCCACGATGGAACTCACAGGCGCGGCGGCGGGCCTCACGGCTCTCACGGCCGTCCCGCTGCTCATCTTCTGCCTGCTCTACACTCCCTGCGTCGCAGCCATC
>JAFYIK010000071.1 GCA_017538685.1 Bacteroidales bacterium
CCCGTGAAGGAATTCCCTCCGCTCAGGGTCTTCGGTACCGTCGGATTCATCTGCAGTATGCTCCTTACCAACTTCGTGAAGATAGGCGGAGTGGCTATGCAGGATTCGTTCACCCAGCTGTTCTCTTCAGGTGCCATCTCGCTCATCCTCTGCGGATACGCGCTTTCGATGCCCGCCTGCGAGACCAACCGCGGCGAGTCCAAGAGCCTTGCAGAGGCCTTCGGGCTCAAGGCCTTCAGCCTCTTCAAGGACGGTCAGTTCGCAATCTTCTTCATCTTCTCGATGCTGCTCGGAGCTTCTCTTCAGATCACTAACGGTTATGCCAACACCTTCCTCGGCTCATTCGCCGCGAATCCCGATCTGGCAGACACCTTCGCAGTGAAGAACTCCAACGCCCTTATCGCCATCAGCCAGGCTTCGGAAACCCTCTGCATCCTCCTTATCCCCTTCTGTATGAAGAAGCTCGGAATCAAGAAGGTTATGCTGCTCGCAATGTTCGCGTGGGTCTTCCGCTTCGGCCTGTTCGGCCTCGGCAACCCCGCCTGGCCGGGAGTGCTGCTTTTCGTCCTCAGCTGCATAGTCTACGGCGTCGCCTTCGACTTCTTCAACATCTCAGGTTCGCTGTATGTGAATGAAAACACCTCAGCTGACATACGTTCCAGCGCCCAGGGCGTATTTATGCTTATGACCAACGGCCTCGGAGCCACGATCGGAACGCTTGCCGCCGGCAAGGTGGTGGAAGCTTGCGACGTGTTCAACACTCCCGCCAACTGGAGCACGGCCTGGTACATCTTCGCAGGCTACGCATTCGTGGTGGGACTGCTCTTCGCGATCCTCTTTAAGGACCCCTCAAAGAAAGTGGTGAAGGCATAGTCATCACAAATCAAAACAATCAAACGCGGCCTCGAGAATGTAGTTTTCGAGGCCGTTGTATTTACTCCCGGCCACGCTGGCCGCGTCGTACTGCCTCACAAGATGGTAGTAGCCTCTGCTTCCGTCCGTATTCCAACTCCACAATCCAGAATAAGCGGATGCGGAACGGTCCAGCAGCAGCGAGGTGTAATCCGTGCTGCCAATCTGGAAGTGGAAACGGTAAAGGTCCATATCCGAGCTAAGGGTCTGCATAAGGCTCTGATAACTGTCCGGCGGAGTAACCCCGCTTCTGGAAAGGGTTCCCAGAGTCGTGAAATGGGTCTGCCAGAGATAGTACTCCCTCGAATTGACTTCGCTTACCACCTGAAGTTCCGTGGGGTAACACTCAATCCATTTATCGTGATTGAGGTCATTCAAAGCAGTCTCGAAGAACGGCTTGAAGTTGACGTACATCTTCGAGTTCTTGAAGCTGACAGAACAGCCTATGGGCATATAAAGGACGACGTCCAGCGTGTAGTACCCGGTGTATGACCTTCCCGAATGCGGATTGGTCACGGTGCCCCTCAGCCCAAAGGCGCCGCAGGCCGGGAAAAGGTCGCTGCCCATCTGGGCGAAACTCAGCGTGTGCCCCGCCATCGAAGCCCCTTTCGAGTATTCGTCAGTGGATCCGGACGAGAAGGCGGCGAAGGGATTGTCGGACAAGCCCGCGCTTGTGTGGACTATGCTCCACGTGATGCCGTACCGGGTCGGAGCCGGATATGCGCCATCGGAGGTGAAATCCACGGCGGTCGTGCCGCTTCCGAGCGAGCCGGGCGCCCCTGAATAGTTGTAATACGATCCCAGATATCTCTGCGAAGGGAACGCCGGCTTTCCCGTGACGGTGCCGCTGGCATTCAGCACATCTCCGCCAGCAGTTCTGAGACTGGCACTGACGGTAAAGCCGGGATTTGACGTGCCGAAATCAGAGATGCCGTAGAGGTAAACCTTGGCGAGGTTCCCGCTTTGGGCCACATCCTCGCAGTTCCCTCCCGCTATCGTTTCGTTCACATAATCGTATCTCACGCCTCCGCCGCTAATGGTCGGAGCATCGTACAAGGCAAGGAAGTCGCTTACGCGGTCCTGCTGCGAGGCCGTCAGGCCCTTGAAGGCCAGCAACTCCACCGGAACCTTGAACGACTCCAGGTCCAGACGCCCGCCTCCCGTGCCGAGAAGGTAAACCGGGGCCACCGAATCGTAGTAGAGCGAACCGGCCTGATAGTACTGCCTGTTGCCGGTCTCGGACACTTCAGCATCGTCTATCGCCAACCCCGGATTCACTGCCGAGGCCATATTGATCCTGGTGCGGGTATGATGCTGAGTCATCTGCACATAAGACGTACCTCCTCCCGTCGTCAGTTTCCTGACATACACTGTACGCTGGTTATGCGCGACATAATATTCTACCTGACGCTCAGTGTCCAGGTGATACTCGACATTCTGCGCCTCGCTTTTCAGCCCGGCGATGGTCGTGCTCCAGTCGTCGGTCTCCACCAGCACCGGATCAGCCTCGCTCACTCCCGTGAGCCGCAGGTAACCGTACTGGCCCGGATGGTCCGGACGGAGATAGGTGTAGTTGGTCAGCGCGCCCATCTGGTAGTCGAGGATTAACAGCAGCGATGCGGTCAGTTTTCCGTCCCACGAAGTCACCGTGAGGGTAGACATCGGACGCAGGTCTCCGAAGTAAAGCCCCCGGACGTACACCCTGCCGTTTTCTTTCTTCATCTCCATCACCGGATCGTCGGGACCTGTGAGGACAGCAGAATAAGGGAGGTCGGCAGGGGTTACCGTCATCGGGATTTCGGTCCAGCCGTCGTCCTGGAGCACTACGTGGGCCGAACTGGGGAACGAGAGCGCCCTCTGTTCGTCGAAATTGTCCATATCCGCCTTCCAGCTGCTTCTGATGGTTCCAGAATCGCTCATAGACAGGGTGATGCTCACCGAGGTGTTTCTGACCACATTGAAATCCGTGCAATTGTCCGCGCCCAGCATAAGGTTGCAGCTAAGGTCCGCCGACGAGCCGTCGGAGGTCCACTCCCCTTCTATGTGCAGATATGTGCACAGGCTGCGCTTTGCCGCCGGAAGGTTGGAGGGAATCTTCTCCCAGGGATCTGAATTGCCGGGAAGCAGCACGCCCTGGCAGTTTTCGGGCACATAGAACACCGCTTCTCCGCCGCTGTTGAGGGCGATCAGGTCGCTTTCGCTGGCGCTGTCGCCGTCCGAGGTTGCAGAAGCCACGTTCGCGGCCACGAAAGGTCTCACAAAGGCCGCCCGCTGCTTCACTCTCACTGAAGTGATCCGATAGTCACATCGCTCGAAATTCTTGTCCAGCAGGAGCGAATAACGGGCAAACAGGCGGGTCAGAGGAATCACCAGCGGGGCTTGCGACACTCCGGGAGTGATTTCGCGTCCTTCGCGAAAACACATCGCCATATCCGAAGGATTCACAATAAGGGATATGAGATTGAGTTCCTCGAGCGGAGCGTGGACCTCACCGCAGTTGGCCAGCGCGTAGATCCTGTACACGGCTCCACGCACGAGTTCGAATTCGACTTCGTCGGATTCCGCATACAATTCCACTTCGAGCCGGCCTTCGCGGTAGGCATACACATTAATGTTCGACACGGCGGTTTCCGAAACCTGCATAGAGCTTTTCGTCTCCTGACGTGCCCTGACCGAAACGCAGACCTTGTCCTGCGGTTGCGCTCCGGCCAAAGGGCCCTGCTCCAGTGGTTCGCAGGCTATCAAGGCCGAAATTGCCGTAATAATTATCAACTTTCTCATATTTCTATCTTTTCCCAATCGCGGATCCCCACAGACACTCCTGCGCTCGTGTAATCCACATTCACATACAAATCCTCAAGATCTTCACTGTTCCAGTCGTAACCGGCAGCCTTTATGTAGTCCCCGAGAGCTATCTTGTCCACCGGAGAGTCATCCGCTTTCGTCATATCCCTGTCGTAGAATTCCAGCTCCAGCGAATCGTCCGACTGGCGCGGAAGGCACACGACGTGATACTCCCCGATAACAGGATGAATCAGCTTCGAGAAAAGACCGGACACGGGCGAGAGGTCCTGATAGTTCATCCCGCACACGTTGCCCTTGATCTTCACGTAGAAGGGATATGATTCCTCTTCGGTCTCGATTATGGTGAGATAGAGCAGGGCGAACTGCTTATGAAGGACAAACGACACTTCCACGATATCGGAATTGACGTCCAAACTGTCCGAGCAAGCATATATCTCGTCCATTTCTCCGCCCTGCCCTATGATCACCTTTTTATCTTCCAGCGTACAATTATGCAGGCCGCTCATCACAGAAAGGCACATCGGGCCTCTTTCGATTTCGAAACTCAGCTCCGCGGTGTCGCCTTTCTTGGATATCTGCCCTTCATAGCATGAGGATACCCCCTCGGCAAACACCTGCATCAGGTCTTCGTCTCCGCCACTCGCTGTCAGGCTCACAAGGCCGGGGCAGACAGTTCTGTCCGTCTTGATCGAGCACGAGGCCAGACAAAGGGTGCACATACATATGAAAGGTAATGCTCTCATCGCCGTTCTAGATCAGTTGCTCTGAAATATCGGTGGTGGTCCAGCCGGTCACATTCACGCTGAACGCAATGTTGTCGAACAATACCGGAGAGTCGGGGCTGTCGCTTCCGCCCCTCCTGATAGTCACGCCCACGATTTCATACGATTTGTTGTACTGCATTGCAGGCAGGGTCACGGGATAGTAGTATTTCTCCGTTCCGAGAGTGGCCACTATCACAAGTCTCGTGGGTTTGGTCGAACCGGAATTTGGCATCACGTAGAAATAATGGGGAGTTGTGTACGAAGCATTGTTTGCGATAGTGACGCTGGGAGCGTCCATAAGAAGGTCCGGCAATTCGCCCTGGTCCTTTCCCACGTTATACCATTTTGTGGGAGCGGAATCCAGTTTGTAATTGAAACTACCGGCTGCGTTTATCACATAGATGGAATCCACTGTGAACGTCAGGTTTTGAAGCGCGGGAGCGGAGAAATTCCTGGTGATTTGCTTGAGAACGATTCTCGAAACCATTCTATACACCGGGATAGTGATTGCTTTTGTGCCGGGGAGGGTCGTCGTCTTGCTGCCCACCATCACGAATGAATTCGGGGCATTGTCCGACAGATCCACGATTGTGCTTTCAAGAGCCGAAAGCGAAGTGACAGCTGAAAGATCAGGTGCGTTCACCAGTGCATAGATGGTCCTGGAGCCGGCAGTGCAGGAAATGGTCATCATATTTCCGGAAGCGGTGCCGTATGCGTCAAGGAAATCGCCCCTGAAAACCAGCACCTGAAGGTTGTTCACCTTAGCTTCATTGGCGGAAATGGTCGATGCGACGCCTGTGGACTTCGTTTCCACTTCTACGGCGGCCCCGCCCAAAGTAACATTTATGTTATATCTCTGCTCCTGGTCGGCCTGGAATTGAGGCGCTTCATTTTTATTGCAGGAAGA
>JAFYIK010000072.1 GCA_017538685.1 Bacteroidales bacterium
ATGAAAAAGATCTTAGAAGTTCTCCAGTACGGAGACAATGACATCCGTTTTAAAACAGACCTTGAAGTTGAAAAGAACCCGGAAATGGTTCTTGAGTTGACGACACAATTCGCCTGGGCGATGTTCACCACTCTATGGGGTGGCAATGAACGCACCGTTTTGGCTATGATACGAGCTCTCGAAGTGGCCGATCTGGCAGTGAGTGTGAATCGCAAAGAGATGCTGGGGTTCCTGGACGAACGATCAGAAATGCTGGTCAGAAGTTTCCAGGAAGCGAAAGAAATAATGGAACAACAGGGCGTCAAGATCACCACTTTCGCCCCCGGAGTACAACCCCCGAAAATGAGGAGTTAACTATGAGACGCACGGTTGTCAGGGCACTGCCAGATGGCAGTGTCCTTCCCGTTCACCCTTTTCACGTATGCCTAAAGGGTTTGGAGTCCGCAGTCCTTTGCCGTGACGACGATGACTATGATGCTATGGTAAAGGTCATTTGTGTTTCCGCCTGGCGATGCAATGTCATAGTCATTATTTATGCGGTCGTGTCGAATCATTGCCATGTGGCTATCCTTGCTGTTAGTCAAGAAGATGCTGATAAGTACGCCAGAGATATCAAGAAGGTATACTCAATGTGGTTCAGCCGGAAATATGGGGAAAGGAACATATTGAAGAGAATTGAGACTAAAGCAATATTGCTTGATTCCGACTGGTATGTCAGAAATGCCTTGGCGTATATTCCTCGTAATGCGTTGGACAATGGGCGAAATGTTAATGATTATGAGTGGTCTGGATATAGGGCAATGTTCGCAGACGCCGTAACGGTGAATAACAGGCGAAAAGTATCCCTTTTGAATGCAAGGGATAGAAAGCAAATTATGCACACCGGCGACAAACTGGAACGCGTGCCGTGGCTAATCGATGCGGAAAATCACCTGATTCCCTCGAGTATTTGCGACCACACATATTTGGAACAGGCGTTCAACAACAACCAGAGCTTCTTTCTTAAAACCATAGGAGCCCTGAATGTCGCGGAGATATCTTATGATCTTGAGGAGAGGCCTTACAAGATGGTCAGTGACGCTGAAATGCAAAAGTCGGTGGATGAGATAGCCCAGCGATGGTTTGGCAAACAGGTCGCCGCCTTGAGTATGGAACAGAAAAACCGTCTTGTTCCGTATGTTTCGCACATAATGAAGACCACCCCAAAGCAACTTTGCCGTGTTTTTGAACTTACGCCGGAGAGGATGGACGCGATGCTGCGACGCAAATAATTAGTATCTTTGCCCTGTATGAAAAGAGTACTGATTATTGCGCTGATGGCGCTGACGGTGGCCTGCGCGCCGAAGCCGCAGGATCTTCGCACGGGCGATCTCGTTTTCGTGGGCATTCCGAATGATTATTCTCTTGGGGAGGACAGTATGGACGGAGCAATTGCATCCGCAACAGGCGCGGGCGAACTCAACCTTATCCACGTGGCCATAGCCGAGGTCGCGGAAGACGGCGTGTTCATAATAGACGCGACCCTTAAATACGGCGTCGACCGTCATCCCCTGGACACGACCATCAAGCAGTTCACTCTAAGGGACGGTTCGCAGCCGGTCTACATCGTAAAGCGACTGAAGGATGCGAAACTGGCCGAAAACTGGGTCGCCAGGGCGAAAACGTTCTGCGGCCAACCTTACGACCAGGCTTTTCTTCCCGACAACGGCGCGATGTACTGCTCGGAGCTGGTCCGCGAGAGCTATCTGACATCCGAAGGCGGCTTTCTTTTCGACCGGAAACCGATGAACTGGAAAAACGAAAAGGGCGAAATACCGGTCTATTGGACTCAGCTTTTCGCTCTTCTCGGAATGGATGTTCCCCAGGGGGTCCCGGGAACAAATCCTCAGGATATGTCGCGCAGCCCTCTGCTGGAGGCAGTGGACGTGGATATACTCAATTATTCGGAATCCAGGGCGTTGTAGGCCTCAAGCGCCTTCGCAAGCACTGTGAGCGCTTTCCCCAGATCTTCTTTGTTAAGGACGTAGGCTATACGGACCTGGTTGCGCCCGTCTTCGGGGTTCGTATAGAAGCCCGATCCGGGAGCCATCATCACCGTCTGCCCTTCGTAGTTGAAGTCGGTAAGGCACCAGATGCAGAACTTTTCCGCATCGTCCACCGGCAGCTGGACCATCGTGTAGAACGCTCCCATAGGGGTCGGGGAATAGACGCCGGGGATTTTGTTCAGCCCGTTGATCAGGAAGTTACGCCTGCTGAGATACTCGTCGTACACTTCGTCCATATACTCCTGCGGGGTGCTCAGGCTGGCTTCTGCGATGATCTGGCCGACCAGCGGCGGGCTCAGGCGCGCCTGGCAGAACTTCATCACCGCATCGCGGACGGTTTTGTTCTTCGTGATGAGGGCGCCTATGCGGATCCCGCACTCGCTATAGCGCTTGCTGACGGAGTCGATCAGCACCACGTTCTCCTCGATGCCCTCAAGGTGGCAGGCGCTGATATAAGGAGCCTTGGTGTAGATGAACTCGCGGTAAACCTCGTCGCTGAACAGATACAGGTTGTATTTCTTCACCAGATCGCGCAGGCGCAGCATCTCCTTCTTGCTGTACAGATACCCCGTCGGGTTGTTGGGGTTGCAGATCAGAATCGCCTTTGTCTTCTCGGTAATCTGCTCCTCAAACTTCTCCATAGGCGGGAGTTTGAAGCCGTCTTCGATGCTGGTTTTCACGGACTTGACCACCGCGCCACAGCTGATGGCGAAGGCCATATAGTTTGCGTACGACGGGTCCGTGACGATTATTTCGTCGCCGGGGTTAAGGCAGGCCATATATGCAAACATCACGGCCTCGGAGCCGCCGGAGGTGATGATAATCTCGTCCGGACTGAGGTCGATGCCGTAGTTGGCATAATAGCCGACCATCTTCGTGCGAAGGGCTTTGTATCCCTGCGAGGGGCTGTATTCCAGGATCGAACGGTCCAGATGGCGCACCGCTTCGAGCGCGCACTCGGGAGTCTTGATGTCCGGCTGGCCGATGTTCAGATGGTAGACGTGGATGCCGTTGCGCTTTGCAGCGTCGGCATATTTCGCGAGCTTGCGGATAGGCGAGCTCGGCATATTCTCGGCTCTTTGTGAAATCTGCATATCAAATAATAATGTCTTCTACTCTTAATTTGGGGACGTAGTGCACACCGTTTTCGCGGTAGTACTTGATCGATTCGCCGGCCTTGATCTCCACCAGCTCTATCTTTTCGGCGCTTTTGCCCACGGCCACGACGCAGACAGGTTCGAGCGGGAGGCCCAGCCCGGCCTGAAGGGCGGCGTGATCGAAGTTGCGGATAATCAGGCCGTTAAGCCCCATATCCACGGCCTTCAGCAGCATCGTCTGCACCGATATGCCCAGGTCGATCAGCAGCCCGGGATTCTCCGGCTTCGTGCTGCAGACCACGATGAACGCTTCCGGCTCCGTGCCGGGGAACGGGAGATGCAGCTCGGGCAGCGCGCGCCCCATCTTGATATGGCGGTTCACCTCGTCCGCCTCGGGGCCCTTCGTGACTATGTGGAACCTGAGGGCCTGCTGGTTCACCGACGAGGCCACCTTCGGGTTCACGGCCACCATCGCTGTGAGCTGCCTCGGATGCACCACATAGCTCTGGTCGAAACCACGCACACTGCGGTTGCGCCTGATCAGAGTCTCGAGCGTGGGGCGGTTTGATACCGTCGCGGCCTTCGAAACTTCTTCCTGTCTTTTCTCCAGATAATTGTCTGCCATAGCGCCAAAGTTAGAAATAAATAGGTATATTTGGAATTGTTTTGTACGAAAA
>JAFYIK010000007.1 GCA_017538685.1 Bacteroidales bacterium
AAGAAAAGAAAGGTGCGGGTGAAGGGACTCGAACCCATACGCTGGAAGCACCAGATCCTAAGTCTGGCTTGTCTACCAATTTCAACACACCCGCAATGGGACTGCAAATATAGGAATAATCCTAGAATATCGCAGCGGTGAAACCGAGCGAGAGCTGCTTGCGATAGCCGGCTCCGATATAGAGGTCGTTGAAATCCACATCGCCGCCCGTGAGATTTGTTCCGGCGGGGGTCCTGTCTATGTAGGAATTGTAGCGGGTGTCGAAATTGACGCTCGCGCATAGACCGCTCTGATCCTCCTGGCGCCACTCCACCGCGATTCGTGTCACAAGTCCGGAGTTCATTCCCTGGCCGACCGGCAGAGAATAACCAAATTCAGTCGGGAACCAGATCTGCTTCAAAAACTTGTCGAATCCGGACTCCTGGGCGCTGACCTGCAGGCTCGCAACCAGCAAAGCCGCTATAGTAATCACTCGTTTCATATACTCTTCACTAAAAACGCCGCAAATATAATACTTTTATTATTTACCCACCGCCCCGTGGCACCCAAATCCCTCACACACAGTCACTTACCAAAACTCGACTCCGAAAAACGAGGAGCCGAGTTCAAGCAAATGGTTGAATATCAATAAGTTAGGCGCCACGCTTAATCCAATGACTCCACGAACTGCCGCATCCCTTCGCTGGCGACGGCGCGGATGTGCTGCAGGCGCGGGTCGTGGACGGGAACGTCCTTCGGGTCGATGATGTAGACCGGTGCGTCCGGGTTGGAGTAGCGGTAGAGGCCGGCGGCGGGGTACACCTGGAGCGAGGTGCCGACAATCAGCACGATGTCGGCCTGAGCGACCAGGTCGATCGCCGCCTCCATCTTCGGGACCGCCTCGCCGAAGAAGACGATGTGCGGGCGGTACTGCGCGCCGTTGGGAGCCAGGTCGCCGAGGCACACGCGCTCGTAGCCGCAGTCCACCACGTAGCGCTCGCTGAAGCCGTCGAAGTCGTTGCAGGTGTTCTCCGGTCGGATCTTTGTCACCTCGCCGTGGAGATGCACGACGTGCGTGCTGCCCGCGCGCTCGTGGAGATTGTCCACGTTCTGCGTGATCACGTCCACGGTGAAGCGCTCCTCCAGCTGCGCGATCAGCCTGTGGGCCTCGTTCGGCCGGATGTCCTTCAAATGGGCGCGCTGCATATTGTAGAAATCCAGCACGAGGCCGGGGTTGCGCGCCCATCCCTCGGCCGAAGCCACCTCCATAGGGTCGTAGTTATCCCAGAGCCCGCCGTTGTCGCGGTAGGTGGAAAGGCCGCTTTCGGCACTCACGCCCGCGCCTGTCAAAACCGCTATTCTTTTCTTCATATACGCAAATATAATTATCTTTGCGTAGATATGCTCAAACTCACGACCCCCGTCACCATTCCCGACCTTCCTTTCGGCATCAGCCTGAAGGACAAGATCGTCGTGCTGGGCAGCTGCCTGTGCGACGAGCTGGGCGGCAAGTTCGCGGACGCGGGCTTCGACGTGACGGCCAACCCCTTCGGCACGC
This sequence comes from Bacteroidales bacterium, assembly GCA_017538685.1. Next base: position 1,538 of record JAFYIK010000007.1, read on the forward strand.
TTTACAATCCGCTGTCGATCGAAAACGCCATAGCGAGGCTGGACACGGCGCGACCGTTCACCCGCGAAGACTGCGTGCAGATGGGCGCCGGGGCAGGACTCGTCTGCTCGTTCGAGCATTATACCAAATTTGCAAGGCCCACGGCGGAGGACTTCCTCACCAACGCCAACGACTCGCTCGCGGAAGCGGCGGCCTGCTGGCGCGAAGCGACCGTGGTCATAATCAGCCTCTACACCGCACTCGTCTGGGAGCACGACGGGCGCGCGGTCGCCAACTGCCTCAAGCGCCCGGCGAGCGAATTCACCCGCCGTATGCTGAGCGTCAGCGAGGTAGCCGGCGCGGTCGGCCGGATCGCGGATGGACACCCGGACAAGCGCTTCCTGTGGATGGTCTGCCCCATCCGCCAGGCGGCCGACCTGCGCGAGAACACGCTCAGCAAGGCCACGCTCCACCTCGGTCTCGCTTCAGCACCGTATTTCCCCGCCTACGAAATTGTCCACGACGAGCTGCGCGACTACCGTTTCTATGCCGACGACCTGCTGCACCCCAGCGCGAGCGCGATGCAGATACTCTGGGAGCGCCTCATCGATGCCCTCGACCCCGGCGAGCGCGAACAGATAGCTTCTAACGAGCGCCGCTCGAAAACCCTGAAACACCGTCCTGTCAGATAATGTCAGAAGAATTGAACCTTGTGCGCGACCTTGCCGTCATACTCGTGTCGGCAGGAGTTTTCGCGATTATCTCCAAGGCTCTGAAACAGCCTCTGATACTCGGTTACATAATAGCCGGATTCCTCGTCGGCCCCAATATCGATTTCTTCCCCGGAATCTCCAGCCAGGAGGCTGTAAACCAGTGGTCGGAGATCGGCGTCATTTTTTTAATGTTCGCATTGGGTCTGGACTTCAGCTTTAAAAAATTATTGAAGGTCGGAAGTTTGGCACTTGTGACGGCAGGGACGAAATTCCTCGGAGTGTTCATACTAGGTTTCATCGTGGGTCAGGCGCTGTCGTGGACCACTATGGAAAGTGTGTTCCTGGCAGGTCTCCTATCGATGTCCTCGACCACCGTGGTGCTGAAATCTTTCGACGAAATGGGGCTGAAAAATAAATCTTACGCCGGTATGGTGTTCGGCACGCTCGTGGTCGAAGACCTGATCGCCATTCTCCTGATGGTGCTTCTCTCGACTATGGCCGTTTCGAACAAGTTCGCCGGCGGAGAGATGCTTTTCAACCTCGCGAAGCTCGCGTTCTTCCTGATACTCTGGTTCCTCGTGGGCATCTATGTCATCCCGACCCTTCTGAAAAAGGCCAAACGCTGGATAAACGACGAAATCCTGCTGGTCGTGTGCATAGGCTTGTGCTTCGGGATGGTGACGCTGGCGTCCGCCGTGGGCTTCTCCTCCGCCCTAGGCGCTTTCGTGATGGGCTCCATTCTCGCGGAAACCATTGAGAGCGAGCACATTATGAAGATAGTCAGCCCGATCAAAGACCTGTTCGGCGCCATCTTCTTCGTGTCAGTGGGAATGATGATCTCCCCCGCCGTGATCGGCCGTTATTGGTACATCATCCTGATTCTGGTGATCGTGGTTTACCTTACGCACATCGCGTTCTCCGCCGCCGGAATCATCCTTACCGGCAAAGGGTTGGAAAACGGTGTGCACACGGGATTCAGCCTGGCGCAGCTCGGTGAATTCGGTTTCATCATCGCCAGCGTGGGCGTGAGCCTCGGCGTGATGCGCGATTTCATCTACCCCATCATCATCGCCGTGTCCGTAATCACCACCTTCACGACGCCGTATATGATCAGGCTCGCGGGGCCGACTTATGAGCTGCTGGTCCGCAAGCTGCCCGCCCGCTGGCTGAAGGCGATGGATTCGTTCGAGCTGAAGTCGACCGTGGCCGAGCAGAGCGAGTGGCGCAAGCTGATCAAGGCGTATGTGCTGCGTATCGTGCTCTACGGCGTGGTCCTTTTCGCTATCGCAATCCTGTCGCGCAAGGCCCTCGAGCCGGCGCTCTACAAGTACTTTACGCTATGGACGGATTTCGTCCACAACCTGGTCACCGTGGGCATTACGCTGCTGCTGATGTCGCCGTTCATCTATGGACTCGGCGTGAATTCCGGTTCGATCAGCCAGTCCGCCGGCAAGCTGCTGCGCGAGAAAGACAGCAACAAATGGCCCCTGCTCGGCCTGATCCTGCTTCGCGCGTTCCTCGCCGTGGGCGTAATCGCCGCCGTCATATCCTCGCACTTCGAGCTTGCCGGCTGGAACATAGTGCTGATTCTGGTCGCCGGAGTGGTGTTCTTCCTGCTTGCACGCTATTTCGTACGTCATAATTCGTCGCTGGAAAGCCGCTTCCTCGCCAACCTCAACGAGAAGGAGGAGGCTGAAGCGCGCAGAAAACCGGTGTCGGCCTCCGTGCAGAAGCAGATGGGAGCGTACAATGTGAAGATAGAGGTGATGACCGTCTCGCAGGACAGCAGTTTTGCCGGGCAGAAACTGGGCGACATCCATTTCGGCCTGAACACCGGCGCTAATGTAATCAAGATAGTCCGCGGCAACAGAAGCATTACGATACCCGGCAGCAATGTGGAGATATTTCCCGGTGATGAGCTCGTCACCGTCGGCACCCAGGAGCAGCTCGACTCGATGCGAGCTATGCTCGCGGACGCCGAGCTCCCCGCTCCCGCCGACGCCGACTCAGACTTCACCGTCCTGCCCATCGTCCTAGGCCCCCAGTCCTATCTTACCGGCAAGTCGCTCCGCAGCTGCAACCTCCGCGACTACCGCTGCCTGGTGATCAGCGTCCTTCACGGCACCGAGTTCACCACCAACCCCAAACCCGACTACATCTTCTCCGAAGGTGACACCGTCTGGCTCGCCGGCGAAAAAACCTCCTGCGAGTGGTTTAAATAAATCCTATGCGAAGGTTAATTCTTTTCATCGCGGCGACACTGGTATTTCAGGACGCATATTCTCAAGATGTAAAATGGGGGTCCTTTTCTTCTCCGGACAATAAATTGATCAACGGAGCAGGCGGCAACGAACAAATTATGCTTTCCGCTTCCTGTGACTGGTCTCTGTCCTCGTCTGAAGACTGGTTAATAGTGAGTCCCGCTGCTGGCGCAAAGGGCAACACTTTAGTCACAGTCACCACATCTGAAAACACGAGCGGTTTTAGTCGCACGGGCGCTATTGTTGTCCATCCCTCCGGAGACACTCTTACCGTCACTCAATACCCATATATCTACACCCGCGAGGTCGCGGCATCCGGCAATGTGAGCAACGCGGTGTCTGTGTATTATTCCTTGACCGAGTTCACTAAAATCTACACTGTTCTGCCCGTACCTCAGTCCTGTATGTATCAGGACATCTCTAATTTCACCTCCAATGGCGAGGTTATGAGATGCCGCAACAACGACAACCTATACGTCGTTAGTGACCTGACTGAGCGTGACATACCTTTTTCAGGCGGCTCTGTTCTGTCTTCTTCCTTCGATGTGACTGCATACTCTGTCACAGCGAATCTGTCCATTATTGACGGTTTTGCAGAGCCTGACTATGATTCTGAACCATACACAAAGTATCTGGGCGATGAAAAGCGTGGCTACATCTCACCTTCCAATCCGATTATCAAGGCCGTTGCACAGGATCTTTGGGATGCGGCCGACGGTGATCTGATAGATTATGCCAGGAGGTGTTATGTGTGGACAGCAGTGAATATGTCCTACGGTAATCCTTACACAGACCTGCACCCGATTAAGGAACTTATGCGCACAAAGACTGGAGACTGCGCCAATTACTCCTCTGTGTTCATTTCCCTTTTGAGGGCAAAAGACATACCCGCACGTCACATAGTAATGATAGAACCCAACAAGGCCGCAAAACACGTCAGGGCAGAGTTCTATCTCCCTGGCTACGGATGGATTCCCTGTGATCCCGAAATGGAAAGACATAACCCACATCTTGATACAGCCCTATTATATTTCGGTCGCTTTACCGGAAAATATGTCGTCCTGTCACTTGGAATCAACTCACTGGTCAAGACTCCCACTTCCGCAAACTATATGATTCCCCTCCTGCAGACATATAACTACTGGTGCTGGTACTCAATTCAGGGCGAATACTCCTTCCGCCACCTTTTCTCC
>JAFYIK010000073.1 GCA_017538685.1 Bacteroidales bacterium
ATCACCTGTGGAGAAGGCGTTGATGGGCATATAGCCGTAGAGGCTGGCGAGCATCGACAGCAGACCGGATTCGGTAGCGGCCATATTCTCACCGGAAACCTTGCTCAAATCACCTTCCATATCGTCGAAGAATTTGTCGCAGGACACGAGTCCGAGGCAAAGACCGACAAGAGCGATATATTTGAATATTCTTTTCATTGCTTTCAGGATTAGAAGTTGAGGTTGAAGCCGAAGTTGAAGGTGCGGCTGAGCTGATAGTAACCGCCGGCAGACCAGCTGGAGTCGGAGGATTCAGGATCCACATACTTCAGGAGAGGATTGCAGATGGTAAGGAGGTTGCCTCCGTTGAAGAACACGCGTGCGCTCTTGATTCCGGCCTTGCGGAGGAAGTCGGGGCTGAAGCGGTAGCCGACTTCGACGGTCTTGAGGCGGAGGTAGGAAGCGTCCACATATTTATACGGCTGATTCTCCATATACATTCCGTTCACGGCAGGGAAACTGCCGGACTGGGCGGTGCGGGCGAGGGCAGGCCAATAGCCGGCATCCCAGTCGGTCTCCGGATCCCAGGGATCTGCACCGTAGGTATGGACGTGGTAGGAATCGGTGTACTGGCTAGGCAGGTAGTTCAGCTTACCGAAGCTGGCGTAACCTGCGGCCATATAGGTCTTGTGGCGAAGCGCGGAACCGTTGAACACGAGGCTGAAATCCAGGTTCTTCCAGTTGCCGCTGAGGCTCATACCATACTGGAGCGGGGGATTGTTGGTCGCGCCCCAGGTGTAGATGACGTCCTCCATATCGATGTAGCCGTTGCCGTTGCGGTCCAGGATGTGGTACTGTCCGGGAACGATGGTGCGGTTTCCGCTGCCGGTTCCGCTGGCATCGTAAAGGACCTGGCTGCGGGAGATGTCGTTCAGGCTGGTGAACTGACCGCCCGACCAGCCGTAGTAGGAACCTCCGAAGTAGCCCTGCCAGCGGCCCACATAGGCGCTCTTCCAGTAGTTCATCGAGGAGGTGTACTTCTTGGTGGCCTCGCTTTCAATATAGGTGTAGCGCCCGCGTGTGTACGTGACGTTTCCCTGGACGCGATAGTAGAAGTCGCCGATGTGGTTGCGGTGATAGAGCGAGAGTTCCAGACCCTGAGTCTCATATTTGTTGAGGTTCTCGGAAGGGAGGGTCACTGCGTAGAACTGAGGGAGGGAGACGTCGCGTGTGCCGGCGATGCCGTCCACGTCACGCTCGAACCAGTCGAAGGTGCCTCCGAACTTGCCCTGCCAGAGTTCCCAGTCCACACCGAAGTCCATCATACGGACCTTTGCCCAGGTGAGAATCGAGTTCTCCACAGTATGGCTCACGTAACCGGTAGTGGTGTTGCCCTCGGAGAAGATCCAGGAGCCGCTCTTGCTGTAACCTCCGACATAGTCGTAAGCGTTGCCCTGGGTCATTCCGGTGTAACCGTCGGACCAGCGGAACTTGAGGTTGTTGAAGTGCGGGAAGAGATCCTTGAAGAACTTCTCTTCGGAGATGCGCCATCCCATCGAGTAGGACGGGAAGAAGCCCCAGCGGTGGCCGGGAGCGAACTGATAGTTTCCGTCGTAACGGCCCATAACCTCGAAGAGGTACTTGCCTGCGTAGTTGTAGTTCACGCGGCCGATGTAACCTGCGGAACGGGTGTTCGAGCGGGTACCGTCGTTTCCGGCGCGGGTGCTAAGACCCGAACCGATGGTATCGTGCGTGTAGAGATACTCATCCTCGTTCGGACCGTAGTAACGGTCGGCATTGACGTAGGCCGTGAGATAGTCGGTGAGTTCCACACCGAGCATCGCGGAGATGTTGTGGTTGCCGAAACGGTTGTCGTAGAGAGCCTGGGCGCGTCCGTAGAGGCGGGTGTTGTCTGCCCAATACTCGGAATACTGAGTTTCGCCGCGGGAAACAGCGCCGGGGATCAGGGTGTCGGTCTCGTAGTCGTAGAGGTTGTACATCTTGATCAGGGTGCGGGTCTTGTTGCGGTCGAAGTCGTAGGCTCCCATCGCGGTCAGGCGCAGTCCCCTGAGGAACGGGGCGACATAGGTGAGCTCGAGATTGTTGTTGAAGCTCTTGCTGTCCTGCTGCGTGTAACCGGAAAGTTCGCCGTCGATGATGGCGAGCGGGTTGCAGTGCTCCTCCACGTCGGAATAGTGGCCTTCGTTGCCCTTAGGGTGAACGCCGACCATAGGGTTGGACTGGTAGATGTAGTAAAGCAGGTTCCAGTCCATATCCATATTACCGGGCGAGAGAGTCGTGCTCTGGCGGAAGGTGGTGTTGTAACGTACGGTGAGGTCCGGGGTGATCTTCACGGAAATGTTTCCGGTGAAGCTGTAGCGGTCGTAGCCGTAGTTGTCCGCCTTGATGATAGGGTTGTCGTTGGCGTAGTTGGCGCTGAAGTAGTAATTGATTGCGTCCGTGCCTCCGTTGAGCGACATAGTGTAGGACTGGTTCATCGCGAACTTCTTGTAGGTCTCGCCGTACCAGTCGGTGTAGGTGTAGGCGGGATCGCCCTTCTCATAGGCGGCGATGACGTCGTCCGAGAAACGGTGGTCCATCTGCGAAACGTCGGACATAGCGTTCTCCCACTTCATAAACGAAGTCCAGCTCTCCACGTCGCGGGGGACGATGGGCTGGGTGAGGGTGAGCATCGAGGAGAAGTTCACGGTAGGCTTCTTCACCTGGCCCCTCTTGGTGGTGATGAGGATCACACCGTTCTGGGCGCCGATACCGTAGATGGTGGCCGATGCGTCTTTCAGCACGGACACGCTCTCGATGTCGTCGGGGTTGATCTCGTTCAGCACGGACATATCCTGATAGGCCTCGAGGGCGGTGGGATCCGTGTTGTAGGTGGTGGATTTGCGCACCTTGGTGGCGCTCCTCACCACACCGTCCACGACGATGATAGGAGTACCGAAGCCTCGGATGTTGATGGTGTTGTCGAACACGCCCGGCTTGCCGGTGTTCTGGTTGATCATAAGGCCGGGAATCTTTCCTTGAAGGGCCGTGACACCGTCGATGTTCTTGGTGTTGGCGATATCCTCAGAGTGGATCTGGGTGATAGCTCCGGTCAGGGATTCCCTCTTCTGTACGCCGTAGCCGACGACCACCGTCTCGTTCAGAAGAACTGAATCTTCCTTAAGGGTCACACTCATCTTGGCAGCGGCCTTGAGGCTGACGGTCTCATAGCCGATGGAGATGAATTCGAGAGTGCTGCCTTCGGGAACGGTGATCTTGAAGTTACCGTCCAGGTCAGTCATAGTGCCGGTCTGTGTGCCCTGGATCATCACGGCCACACCGATGAGCGGCTCCTTCTGCTGGTCGGTGACTTTTCCGGTCACTTCGATGCTTTTCTGCGCGAACAAGGCCGCCGAGCCGAGGATGAGCCCCGCCAGAACGGTCATTGCACGCATTAGAAAGTTGCTTTTTCTCATTGTGGTTAATAATAGTTAGTGAATATAAAGTTAAAAAGAATTTCCGACTGCTTTCAGGGTTTTCGGAAGGCATTCCTTCCAGAATTTCCAGTCGTGAGTGCCGGCGCGCTCTATCCAGGTGCACTGCACTCCACGGGAAACAAGCGAGTTGTAAAGAGCCTTCGCGTCCGCGTTGTTCACGGTGCCATCCTGGAGGCCCACCTCTATCGTGAATACCGGGAGCTTGGACATATCCTTTCCGTTGAGAAGAGATGCCATCTGGGAATTGGCTGCGGGGCTCATCGCATAAGCGTAAGTGAACTTGTGCGGATACTTCAGGGCGTGGTAGAGGGTTCCGTAGCCGCCCATCGACAGGCCGGCGATGGCGCGTTTGCCGTTGCATTTGTATTCGGCCTCGACCTTGCTCATCAGTTCTTTCTCGAAGTATTCTTCGTAGTCGCCCTGGTAGAAGGAACTCAAGCCGTTGGGCATCACGATCACCATCGCGACTCCGCCTTCTTTCTGGTAGGTGTTGGCGATATTGGCGGCATTGCCCTTGTCCAGCCAGCAGCGGTCCAGGCGGCTCTGGTCGCCGTATTCATAGCCGTGCAGCAGGTAAAGGAAGGGATACTCCTGAGTCTCGTCGTATTCGCGGGGCAGCCAGACGGAGTAGGTCATATTCTGGCCCATCTTGCTGCTGTACATACTCAGCTCCACGACCTTGCCCTCGGCCACTTTTTCCTTCGCGGCCTCTTCGGCGCGTTCGTCGTCGATCTTGCCCCACGGGTCGTTGTCCTGAGTGGTGCCGTTGCAGGAAACAGCGGCGATTAAAGCGAAAATATACAGGATGCGTTTCATTGGTCGTTAGTTAACAATGCAAATGTCGCAAATCCTTCGGAGCAACATTTTCCCGCATTATCAAAGTGTTTCACGTACGTACGGGCGGGCTCCGCGCGTTTGTTCAATTTTATTCACGTATGTTCAAAAGCCGCGTCAGGGGCCGATATATTCAATATATTCATTACATTTGTTAAGATATATGACCACGACAATGACCAAATACCTGCCGCTGGCGCTCCTTGCCCTTGTCCTTTCCTGCCGCACTACTCCGGCACCCGCTCCCGAAGCCGGAAGCGTGGTGGTGTCCGACCGCCTCTCCAACCAGAGAGTGAACGCGTTCGCGGAAGACGCAGACGGGCATATCTGGATCGCCACCTCGCGCGGCCTTAACAAATACACCGTCCACGAATACCTCCAGATCTTCGCCTCGCAGGACAGCACGGGCCTGCCTGACAACCAGATAAACGACGTGCTGGCCGCCTCTGACGGCACAGTGTGGGTGGCCACAGGCGGGGGAGCAGCCCGCAGGACGCCGGACGGCCGTTTCCACCGCGTCCGCTCAAGCTCGTGGATGCCGGGCGTGAACAACATAATGGAGCCGCGTCCGGGCCTGCTTCTGATGGCGGGCGGTTCGGAGCTGATGCGCTACGACGCCGAGCACGACGAACTGCTCTCCGTGATTGGCGACCTCAACCCCTTCGGCTCGCCCTCGACCGTGTGCGACGGCAGCTCGCTCTGGGTGCTTTCCGCCGGAGGATGGGCCGTGAACCGCTATTCCCTGGACGATTTCTCCCTTCTCGGCACTGCGCCGCTGACTCACCAGGCCTACCATATCTGCGACACGGGCCGCGACGAAGTCTGGTTCTCCGGAATGGGCAGCCTTAGCATAGTGGACAAAACCACGATGGCGGGCAAGCCGCTGCCTCTGGCGGTACGCAGCTGCCCGGCCGTGATGGAGGGCGACGTGGACCTCATCTACGCCGTGGATGAGAACTCGATCCTTCTGAGCGTCATCGGCAAGGGCGTGTTCGAATACGACCGCGCTACCGAAAGGGTCACTTTCCAGGACGCTCCCGGTTTTCCCTACGAAATCCCATCTGCTGAAATCCACACCATTTTCCGCGATAGCCGCCAGAACCTCTGGTTCGGAACGGCCACGGAGGGCTTCAGCGTGTCTTTCCGCTACAAAGAACAGTTCAACCGCAATAAATTCCTTACCGACGCCTTCCGCCACAAAGCGGTCACTTCGCTCTGCCTGGACGGCAAGGGGCGCCTATGGATCACGACCTATCGCGACGGACTCTTCGTCTACGAAGGCGGCTCGCTCAAGAGTGTGGATGTCGCGCACCTCATCGAAGACAAAAACGTGGGCTACATCCGTGCAAGCAAGGTCTTCTGCGATTCGGCGGGCGACCTATGGCTGCTGTTTTCGGACAAATACAGGGTAGTGCGCTGCGGTTGGGACGGCAGGCGCCTCGTGAGCAAGGACTCGTTCTTCCACTTCATCCCGATCTCGATAGCGGAAGATGACCAGGGCAAGATATGGATAGGCGGAGGCGGCGCGGCGCTGATGACCTTCGAGCGCAAGACGCGCAAGGTCGACTTCGTGCAGCTGCCGGTGCCCGAGGGCTGGACCTTCGTCACCGAACTGCAACCCTACAAACCCGGCTACCTTATGGCGGCCGCGATGAACCACGCCCTGATGACGGTCAACACGTACACGGGCGAGGCTGAAGAGAACCTGGGCGGCGGCCCTGCGGTGTTCAGCTGCCTGCTGAAAGACTCGGAGGGCGACATTTGGATGGGCACGTCCGCGAGCGGCCTGCTGCGCCGAAGCAAGGAAAGCGGGCAGACCGAGCAGGTCCACGGCCTTCCGTGCGAGTCCATCTGCGCCATACAGGAAGACTCGGATGGCAACGTGTGGGTCAGCACCCTGAACGGCCTTGCAAAATACGACCGCGCCGCGGGGCAGATGATCAGCTACTTCGAGGCGGACGGCACCGGTGGAAACCAGTTCAACGACAGGGCGTCGATAGCCCTCCCGGACGGCACGATCATCTTCGGCGGCGCGCACGGCCTGACTTCGTTCACCCCGCTTGAGGTCAGCGACCAGCGCAACGTGCCGATAGTCTTCGAATACCTCAAGATCCACAATACCCTCGTGCAGCCGGGCCCGAACGCCCCCGTTGCAAGCGCGCTTCCGGGCAAGCCGGATGTGGTGATTCCGCACCGCGACAACGCCTTCAGCATCGCATTCGCTGCGCTGGACTACGGCGAGCACGTGCATATGCACTACAAATATAAGATGGAGGGCTTCGACCAGGACTGGGTGGATGCAGGCACTGCGAATGAAGCTTATTATGCCAACCTCCCTTCGGGCCGTTACCTCTTCAAGGTAAGGCTCTCCGGTGAAGGCCGCAACGTCATCTCGGACGAGCAGGTCCTGCGGATCAGGGTGCTCCCGCCGTGGTACGCCACCTGGTGGGCTATACTGATCTGGATGCTCCTGGGCGGCTTCCTCGTGGGTATGGGCTACACTTTCTGGAAGCACGTCAGGCGCGTGAGGGCCGAGGCTGCCGAGCGCATACGCGAGGTGAAACTCGAGCAGGAACGCGCCGAGATGGCCGAGCAGGAGGAGAAGAAGCTGAACAAGATCCAGATGAACTATTTCTCCAACGTGGCTCACGAGTTCCGCACACCTCTGACTATGATCGCGGGTCCCGCAAGCCAGCTCGCAGCGTCGGAGAACATCAAGGGCGCCGACCGCGCGCTGGTGGACATCATCAGGCGCAATTCTGCCTGGATGCTCTCGCTCGTGAACCAGCTGCTCGATTTTAATAGGATCGGCAACCGCAAACTCCAGATGAAGGTCTCGAAGATGGACATCGTGCCGCCGCTGAAGAGCACGGCCGACCTCTTCCGTTTCAACGCCCAGAGCAAGGGCATAGAACTCGCCACGACCGGCCTGGAGGACAGCTTCACTATGTGGGTGGATGCGGACAAGGTGCAGAAGATCCTGATGAACCTGCTCTCGAACGCGCTGAAATTCACTCCGTCCGGCGGTAAGGTGACTCTTTCGTTCGACGTCATTTCACGTGCAGACGCCGCCGCTCTGTTCCCTCTGACGGACGAAGACACTGACGGCCAGTACGCCGCAATCCGCGTGTCCGACACCGGCCCCGGCATCCCAGAGGAAGAAATGGAGAAGATTTTCGAGCGCTTCTACCAGGGCGCATCGAAATCAAATACCCACGGCTCCGGAATAGGCCTGTACTATGCACGTGTGCTGATTACCCTGCACCACGGCTACATTAAGGCTATGAACAGGCCCGGAGGCGGAGCGGAGTTCTGCTTCATAGTGCCCGTGAGCGCGTCGTCGTACCCTAAAGACGAGCGCACGGATGCGGAGCCGCAGGGCCTGCTTCCTGAAAGCACGCCGGATATCCTGATGCCGGAAGACAATCAGGAAGATGCGGACCGCAAGCACATCGCAGTGGTGGACGACGACATCGACATAGCCAACTACATCAAGCTGCTGCTGAAGCCGCAGTACCGGGTGTCCATCTATTTCGACGTGGCGAGCGCGCTGCGCGGAATGCAGGACGACGCTCCGGACCTCGTCATAAGCGACGTGGTGATGCCGGGCGAGAGCGGTTACCAACTCTGCGAGAAGATAAAAGGGGACCTGCAGCTTTCGCATATCCCGGTGGTGCTCGTCACCGCTAAGGTGGCAGTGGAGAGCCAGGTCCAGGGTCTGGACAAGGGCGCGGACGCCTACGTTTCAAAGCCCTTCCAGCCGGCATATCTGCTTGCGCTCGTGAAGTCGCTGCTCGAAAACCGCGAGAAGCTCCGCAGGCAGCTGGGCAGCGCCACCACCACTGAAAGCCTTCCGCCCGAGGCGCTGTCGCCGCGCGACGCCGCCTTTATGCGCGACCTCTATGCGCTGATGGAAAAGGAACTGGCGAATGCGGATCTGGAAATAGTGAAGGTCTGCGAGATGATGAAGATTTCCCGCACGAAGTTCTACTACAAAGTTAAGGGCCTTACCGGCGAGAACCCGTCCGTGTTCTTCAAACACTATAAACTCAACAGGGCCGCGGAGCTTCTGCGCGAAGGCAAATACAATATGTCCGAAATCGCGTGGATGACAGGTTTCAACACCCTTTCACATTTCAGCACATCTTTCAAAAAACATTTCGGAGTACCCCCTTCAGAATACACAGGATAGTATGAAAAAAATATTTTTAATCTTTGCGGGCGCGGCCATAATCGGCGCATCCTGCAACCAGACTCCTCAGGAAAAACTTGCGGCGAACGACGCAATGATCAATGCCGTCATCGCCCAGATGACCCTCGAGGAGAAAGTCAATATGCTTCATTCGAAGACCAATATGTCTTCCGCCGGAGTCGAGCGCCTCGGCATCGCCGATATCAACTACGCCGACGGTCCGTTCGGCATCCGCGAAGAAGGCCAGCCCAACGGCTTTATGAGCGCCGGCTGGAAGCTGGACTCCGCCACCTATTTCCCGACCGGCTCGGCCCTCGCCGCCACCTGGAGCCGTGAGATGGCTTACATCTACGGCAAAGGTATGGGCAAGGAAGCCCGCCTGCGCGGCAAGGATGTGATCCTCGGCCCCGCCGTGAACATCCAGCGCCTGCCCGTCGGCGGCCGCACCTACGAGTACCTGAGCGAGGATCCGATACTCTCGGCCGCACTCTCGCTCGAGTACACAAAGGGCGTCCAGGATCAGGGCACTGCCGTGTGTATCAAGCACTTCGCTGTGAACAATCAGGAGACCAACCGCGGCAGCGTGGACGTGAAGATAGACGAGCGTACGTTGCGCGAGATTTATCTCAAGCCCTTCGAGAGCGCTATTGTCGAGGGTGGTGCAATGAGCGTGATGCCGGCCTATAATAAAGTAAACGGCGACTACTGCTCCGAGAACGAGCACCTGCTGAACGAGATCCTTCGCGACGAGTGGGGCTTCAAGGGTATGACAGTCTCCGACTGGGGAGGAACGCACAGCACGATGGGCGCTATGCTGCACGGCCTTAATGTGCAGATGACAGGCGACAATTACCTCGGCCAGCCCGTGATCGATTCCATTAAGACCGGTGCTTTGACTGAGGATTTAGTCGATGAGAAAGTGCGTCAGATCCTCCGCGTCCGTTATGCTGTGGAGGCAGTGCCGGCGGATGTCGCGAACACCGTGATGACCTCGCAGCCCGAGTGCCAGAAGATAGCCCTCGAAGTGGCTGAGAAGTCCATCGTCCTTTTGAAAAACGAAGGCGGCCTCCTGCCTGTCGCACCGACCGTGAAGAAGATAGCCGTTATCGGCCAGAACGCCGTGCTGAAGACGCAGAGCGGCGGTATGGGCGCAGGAGTTAAGGCCCTTTATGAGGTTACTCCGCTTGAAGGAATTCAAAAACGTGCGGCAGGTATCGAAGTCGCCTACGCTCCCGGTTATAAGAACTATCCCGGCTTCCGCTGGGGACCTGCTCCGGCGCAGAAGAACCCGCTGGAGGCCGACGCGATCGACGAGCCCGCTGATCCGGCGCTGCTCGCAGAGGCGGTCGAGCTCGCGAAGTCGGCCGACCTGGTGATATTCTTCGGCGGCACAAACAAGAGCATAGAGACCGAAGGCTCCGACCGCAAGACCATCAAACTCCCTTGCGGACAGGAGGAACTCGTGCAGGTTCTGCGCGAGGCCAATCCCAATCTTGTCAGCGTGCTGATTTCCGGCGGCCCCACAGACCTGCAGGTGCTCGAGCCCGCTTCGCCCGCCATCGTGCAGGGCTGGTGGAACGGCACGGAGGGCGGAACGGCGCTGGCCGAAGTTCTCTTCGGCGACATTGCGCCGTCCGGCAAGCTGCCGTTCACTTTCCCCGTGAAACTTGAGGATTCTCCTGCATTTGCGCTCGGCAATTTCCCCGATCCCAATGCAGGCGGCGACCTGTTCACCCTTATGTTCAGGCCTGATGTGATGAAGATGAGCCGCGAGGAGCGCCAGAAACTTATCGATTCGCTCCCGAAGCCCGAGTCGCACTACACCGAGGGCTTCCTCGTGGGTTATCGCTGGTTCGACACCAAGGCGGTGAAGCCTATGTATGCTTTCGGCCACGGCCTTTCATATGTCACTTTCGCTTACGGCGATATGGACGTGAAGGCGGGGAAGGAATCCGTCAAGGTCAGCTTCAAGCTCACCAACGAAGGCGCTATGCCCGCCGACGAAGTGGTGCAGCTCTATGTGCACCGCTGCGAGTCGGCCGTGGAGTGGCCCGAGAAGGAACTCAAAGCCTTTGAGCGCGTCAGCCTGAAAGCCGGCCAGACCAAGACCGTCACCCTCGAGATCCCTCTCAAGGACCTTCGCTACTGGAACGTCGAGAAGAACTGCTGGACCCTCGAGCAGGGTAAAAAAATGCAGCTCCTGCTCGGAGCTGCATCGGATGATATCCGCAGGACTTCAGAGATAGTTCTCTAGAGGGTCTTCACTTTCTCCAGGAAGTCGTGTACGTGCTGTTTGTACTCTTCGGGATGCTTTTGGAAGGAGTTGGCGTGCACCGCACCCTTGGCAACCCACTTCTCTTTGTAGCCCTGGGTCTTGGCTTTGTAGCACTTGTCAAGATGTGAGAACGGCACGAAGTCGTCCGCGTCGCCGTGGATGAAGAGCATAGGGACTGTGGATTTCTTAAGCTGCTCCACCGAAGAAGCCTCCCAGAATCCCCAGCCGTGCTTTTTCTTGGTCACGAGCGATGCGCTCTGAAGGATGTCCGCCGGCACGAACCAGAAGCTGTCCCTGCGGTTTTTGTTGAACTCGGCCACCACTGAAGCATATCCGCAGTCCTCGACGATCGCCTTGATGAATGGCTGGAGTTTGTCTCCGGAGGCCATCATAACGGTGGCGCCGCCCATGGACACACCGTGCAGGACGGTGAAGTTGTCCTTGAAGATGCTGTGCGCCACATCGGCCCACTGCTCCACGTCGTAGCGGTCGAACCAGCCCATCTGGCAGTGGTCGCCCTCGGAGTAGCCGTGGTACTGAAGATCCGGGAACAGGACGTTGTAGTTCAAGTCGTCGCGATACATACGCACGAGATAAAGGAACACGAAATGGTTGTCGCCGTAGCCGTGGACCACGATGGCGGTGCCGTTCGCCGTCGCAGGATCCTTCGCGGGAGCATAGCAGGCGTAGATCATATTGCCGTTGTAACTGCGGACGACGGTGTCCTTCATAATGCCGGCTTCCATCAGGCCGTCGAACCATGCGGTCGAACCGGGAAGCAGGGAGTCTGCTTTGTGCCTTGTGCGCTCGATCTCACCGGGATCCGAGCCGTGGGGATTGAACTCAAGCGCATAACCGCTCATAAACTTTCCGCCGTAGCAGGATGCGGCGCACAGGGCGATCGCGATAAAGAAAAGAATGCGTTTCATTGTATTGTTATTAGTTTGTTGGTAGCACTATTCTGCGGACGTTGCAGCCCACGTAATTGCCGAGCACGATGATGGGGTAGTACCAGAGGATGTCCGGACTCCATTTCCACGCGGCGACCAGGTACACCACGTCCGCGATGCTATGGTAGAAGCCGCAGAGAATGAAGAGCGGCACGCCGAACAGCACGGGGAGTATGGATTTGGTGCTGCGGTATAGCCACACGGCGATGTCGATTATCAGGCCGCAGCCGATTGCGCGCAGGAACGCCCTCCACGGCCCCACGGCCAGCCTTCCGGCCACCACCGCCTCTGCCGACGCCTTCGGGGCGCCGCCTATGCTGAGCACCAGCAGGCCGATGAGCACGCAGCCGAGCGCGTTGAAAAGCCATATCCAGGTGAGAGCCTTGATGTCCGTCATCACGCCCGCGCGGCCGGTGTACAGCGGAGTGCCCGATAGCACAACGCCGATGAGGCCGAAGGCGAAGATGATTGCGCCTGGGATGCCTCCCAGGGCAAGGAAACCGTAAGCGCCGAGTCCGATGAGTAATCCGGCGAAAAGAGATCTTCTGTTTTCTTCCATAACGAGTCACAGCCCCGGAAAATCCGAGGCTATGACAAATATAGTGATTATTTATCGGGAAAACTATTTTCCAACGCTTGATGCGGCGGAGCCGGCACTGCCGTTGCTCTTCTGAAGGACGTCGTCGTTGCTGATCGAGCGGTTGGCTTTCTTCACGCTGATGTTGTGCGCCGTGCCGAAGTTGTAGGTTAGGGAAACTCCGACTCTTGCGAGCGGGATTCTGATGTTGGTGGTGTTGATATAATCGGCACCCTTCTGGTAGGTGCTGAAGGCGATGGTTCCGCCTTTGTGGAAGCCCGTGAGTCCGTTGACGGTGACCGATAATCTATCCTCGAGGAAACTCTTCGTCAAACTTACCATCGCTGCGGTGAAGCCGTCGTTGTAGCCGTCGAGCTGGAGGCTGCGGCCGCTGCTCATCAGGTTGAGGCTGGCGCGGAGATCCCAGGGGAGGGTGTGCTGGAGGCCGGTCATAGAACTGAATTCCCAGCCGTGGTTGCTCAGGTTCTTGGCAGGGCTGTCGAGCATAACGTAGTCTGTGCTCAGGTTGGTGTAGAGCCTGGTCTTGCTGCCGATATTGAGGTTGATGAAACCGCTTAGACCGAGGTCCCGGGAACTGGCTATGTTGCCGTAGGTGGTGTTCAGCGCGCCGTTCGAGTCGATGAAGCTGTACGAACTTATCTTATTGTTGCAGAAGGAATAGCGGCCGGTGAGGTTGACCATCACTACCGGTGAGTAGAAGTTCCAGACCAGTCCGATGTTGTGTGACTTCTCGGTTTTCAAGTCCACGTTGCCGTAGGTGATGGAGTAGATGTTCGATTGCTCCATATAGGGGTTGAGGTAACTGATGCCCGGGCGGCTGATGCGCAGGTTGTAGGACAGTCCTATGTTGGAGAGTTCGCTGAAGTTGTACTGCACGCTGGCAGACGGCACGAAGTTACCGTAGTCGAGGTCGAAGTCGGTGCCGTTGCCGGTGAGATATTTGACCTGCTGGAAGGTGTGCTCGTAGCGCAGACCTGCTTTCGCGCCCCACTTTTCCCTGGAGAGGGAGTATTCGCCATAGGTGCCCACTATGTTGTCGAAGTGCCTGAACTGCACGCTGCTTGTATTGTCCGGCGTCCAGTCGCCGCCCTGCAGGAGGTAGTAGAATGAGTCCGAAGTGTTGGCGCGGGAGATGAATTTTGCGCCGGTGCTGAAGCTGCCTCCTTCGCCCCAGGGGGTGGTGTAGTCCAGCTGGGCCGTCTGCTCGAGCATACGCTCGTAGTTGTTGGAATGGCGGTCGTCGGAGTAGCCGCTGTAGTAGGCGTAGGCGTCTTTGAGCGTGGGCCTGGAGGAGAAGAGGTATGAGGCGGTGAGGGCGCGGCCCTTCACGTCGGTGAAGGAGCGCTGGTAGTCCAGACCGGCCCTGAGAGAGGTGTATTTGTAGCGGGCGTCCGCACTTCCGTCGTAGGAGAAAAGCTGTCCGGCGCCCGGCGTTGTCATTGTCATAGTGAACTTTTGGGGCTCAGCCGAGTCGAAGGTCGTCATTCCGAAGGTTGCGGTGAGAAGGCGCAGGGAGTCGATTTCGTAGCTGGCGGACAGGTCGGAGAAGAGGCCGGGGCTTTTCTCATTAATCGTCACGTCGGTGATCAGGTCGGAGGTGACGTTGCCTTCGGAATCGAGGTTCTTCAGGGAGGAATAATAGTTGATATCGTCTATAACCTCACGCGTTCCGCTGATGTTGCCGCTGACGGAGAATTTGCCTTTCTGGGCGGTGAAGTAGACTCCGCCGTCGATTTGGCCCTGGGAGTCTATGCTGAGTTCGACGCTGCCGTTGTAGCCGTCCTGGATTACGCTCTGGCCGGAGCCTTTGTCGGTAATGAGGTTGAGGACTCCGCCTACTCCTTCGGCATCGTATTTGGCGCCGGGGTTGGTGATGACTTCCGCACTCTTGAAGGTGCTGGCGGGCATCATCTTGAAGAGTTTGGACGGATTGGCGGAAAGCATCTGATTGGGCTTGCCGTCTACATACACTTTAAAGGAAGAACTGCCGTTCACGGTGATGTTGTCCTGCGCGTCCACGGTGACCATAGGCACTTTGCGGAGCATATCGAGCATAGTCATCGACTTGCTGTCCACGTCGTCCTCGATGTTGTAGGTCATCTTGTCCACCTCCATCTTCACGAGAGGTCTTAATGCGGTGACGCTGGCTTCTTGCAGGAGCTGCTCGTCGTCTTCCATCGTGATTTCGCCAAGGTCGATCGGTTCGCCTGCGGCCGTGATGGGGAGTTCGAGGTCTTTTTTGCCGATGGTGCTGAAGACGATGAGATAATCGCCGTCCTCTTTCAGGTTCTCGGTGAAGAAGCCGTTCTCGTCCGTGATGGTCATCTTCACGGGTTTGGTGTCCTCGCCCGCGTAGATAGAATAGGTGACATACGGTTCACCCTCTCCCGTCGTCGCGTCCAGAATGCGTCCCGTAATCGTTGTCTGAGCATACGCAGCGACAGTCGTCGCCACAAATAGCACTACTAACTGAATCAATTTTTTGCCCATATTCTTTATCCCTTTTTACGTGTATTACTTTAATAGTACACTGCAAAGGTATGTCAATTTTTCGAACTTGCAATACTTTTTCGAAAAATTTTGCAAAAACTGTGCTGAATAGGGCAACCGGGTTTAGCGGAAC
>JAFYIK010000074.1 GCA_017538685.1 Bacteroidales bacterium
CGCTCAGCATCCGCGAGGCGGCTGCCTGGGGAACGGCAGTGGATTACGTGGTTAGCTACAACGCGGAGAGCATCGAGGACCTCGTCAGCCAGCTGAACGCATTCTTCCAGGATACCACGAATCCCATCTTCCAGACTCAGGACTGGGTAGCAGCAGCCGTCGAGAACGGCACGGCCATAGACCTGAGCTTCCGCTACGTCGACTATCGCCAGGCATCCAACGTCGGTAAAAACGGCTTCGCCCTCACTGCCAAGCTCCTGCCCGACGTCGTCGCATCGTCGGCAATGCTCCGCTACAACGGCCAGCGTTCAGGTGAAGGAGCCATCATCAATATGCGTCGCGCCCTGGCTTACTTCCGCTCAGACCTCGCTTCCGGCACGTACAACCCCGCGTCCGAGGCGTCGCTCAAGCGCGCATATCCGCTCTGCCTGCCGGCATACCTGGGAACCAGCGCAAACAACGACGACCATTGCTCGGATCTGCGCGCAAAGTATGGTCCCGGCGAAGCCGGATGGAAGAAGTATATGGAATCTATGCGCGTGGTCCTTCCGTCTCAGTATGGAATCATAGGGAACAAGGCAGTTTACGGTGACGGCAAGGCTAACACCTACAAGATGGCCGGCAAGACATTCACTGGCCAGAACGGCACACCCGGCGTTGCCTTCCCTGCAGCGGACTACTGCGCGAACATATCCTTCAACCACGAGTTATTGAAAAAAGGTTCCTGGTTCCTGCCGGACATCGAGCAGCTGACGGCGATCATCTCCATCATCAAGCACGGAACGACAGCCTCCAGAAACGCCGATCCTATCAACGCGGCGCTCCTGGCCATCGGCGGAACGGCCATTTCCAACGGCGCGAGCTTCTGGTCGTCCTCCCGGTACGGCGCCAGCGACGCGTGGTACTTCAGCGGCAACTACGGCTACGCGGCCGGCAGCTACTTCTACAGCGCGTGCAGGGCCCTGCCCCTCGTGCTTTTACCCGTCAATGACCTGGAAGAGGGCATTGACGCTTAACCTTAACGCTTCGGCCCTGCCGCGTCGCAAGCAAGGCAGGGCCTGGTATCACGCAAGACCGATATGCCAAGGACAGAATACAATCAGCCGAAACTCCTTCCGGGCGAGATCGATCGCCCGGATATAGGCATCGAGGCCGAGAGGATCCTGGGCCTGTTGCTCAAGGCCGATCCGATGATGAATGCCACGAACAGGCGCAGGTATAACGACCACGCCATTCGCGCCATCGAGGATGTGATCCGGACATTTGTTCTTGCACACGACTTTGAGAACGAGCGCTACCGCTACCTGAAGGAGATGTGGGCGCATATCGCCGTCTTTGTCCGCCTGGTACGGATTATCGGCGAGACGAACGCCATCGAGCTCCAGCCCAAGCACGAATCGATGACTCCGAACCTGATGAAGCTTGAACTGATGAACCATATAGCGAGGATGGAAGAAGGCGCGCTCAAATGGAAACGCAGCATAGAGAAGCAAATATACGGGACAAGGGCACGACCGTCGTCACGGGACGGCGGCAGTAACCCAGAGAATAAAGGAGACCCCACTCCATAGTGAGTTAAGAGTAAGTACAGCGGGTCTTGGCACGGCACGAACTTCTGGTCGTCCTCCCGGTACAACGCCAACAACGCGTGGTACTTCAACGGCAACAACGGCTACGCGAACAACAACAACTTCTACAACGCGTACAGGGCCCTGCCCCTCGTGAATTATTCTTGAAAGCAATGAACATTGAAACTCTTCGCGATACGTTTTTCCACTGCCGGGCGAACAAACGCCTGAGCAGGGATAACTCGTACTTCGAGATCCACTGGGAGAGAGACCTGGTGCGCCTCTGCGAAGACATCAATGCCAGAGACCTTGTCCCCCTTCTCTATTCGTTCATCCGGCTCTATCCCTGCCCGCGTGAAGTCAACGCCTGTCAGATGCCGACAAAGATCCTGCAGGACTTCTTCGACGTGCGCGTCCGACCGCTCGTGGAATCGAAGCTCACGGACCGTACCTTCAACAACCGCAAAGGCTTCGGGCCGGAAGTGGCCGTGAACGGACTCCTGGCCGACATATATGAGATGTCAGAGGGATTCACGAAAGACTGCTGGGTGATCGGCCGCGACATACAGGCGTATTTCCCGTCCGCCCTTTTGTCCAGGGCCTATGAAAACCACCGCGAACTCATAGAAGCGGGATATCCGGAAGGAAAAGAGCGCGACGATCTTCTGTATATCCTTCTCCGGACCGTATATGCCTATCCGCAGGATAACGCCCACCTCGCCTCACCAAGGGAAAAATGGGACCTGATCCCCAAGGGAAAGAGCGTAGTATTCAACGACGACCCGTTGCACGGCGCAGCCCTTGGCAACCAGTTCTGGCAGGTGTCGCAGAACTACGACATCAACGAGTTCGATCACCGGCAAGTCCGGAACGGTATGCGCTACCGGCGCTTCGTCGATGACAAACGCTGGGTAGTGGCCAACAAGGAAGCCGGCCTCGCATACGTCAACGCCGAAGAGAAATGGATGGAAGAGACATACGGTTATAAGTCCCATCCACGAAAGCGCAGCTGCCAGCATTACAGCAAAGGCGGATACTTCCTGGGATACTACTTCAAGTTCGACCGCATCTATATCAGCAACCGCGTAGTCAGTAAAGCCTCCGGCAGGATCCGCCAATGGAACCGCCTCGCCTCTCCCTGGCGCCTGGACCACTTCATCGGATGCGTGAACTCCTACCTCGGCCGCTGCAAGAACGTCAACGGCTATGCCGTCATCCGCAACCTCGTGGACCAGATAAGCCCGGAATGGCTCCGCTTCTGCAGCTACGACGATAAACGCAAGTGCCTGCGAGCCAATCCGGGGTTCACCCACAACGAACTGCTCTGCAGGAAATATCATTTTGTCTATCATAAACGCAAACGCAATGGAACTACAAGAAACCATCAACCAGCTGGA
>JAFYIK010000075.1 GCA_017538685.1 Bacteroidales bacterium
GAAGGCGTCCTGGAACGCGGCGGCGTGGTGCTTGTACCAGGTCACGAACTTCTGCCGGGCGTATTTCGGGAAGGTACGCTTTTCGCTGATGCCGAGGACTCCGTCCATAACCGACTTCGTGATCCCAAGGCCGAGCACAGGGTTGGCGAGACCGGCAAGCGGCACGGTCATCGTGCCGACGGTGTCCGTGCTGGCGAGCATACGGTCGCGCAGGGGGTGCGAGGGCTTGCCGTACTTGAGCCTGTTCACGGCGATTATGTCCGCCACCTTCACGCCGGAGGGGCATACCACCTCGCAGCGTTTGCAGTTCAGGCAGAACTTGAGGGAATAGTCGAAGAACTCAGGGTCCTTGAGGCGATAGCGCTCGCCGTCGGGGCCCGCCTGCTTCGGGCCGGGATAATAGGGGTTCACGGCGTGCATCGGACACACGTCCGTGCAGAGATTGCACTTCAGGCACATCTCCAGATTCGCTGCGCTGATATTGGTCTCCTGCATATCCCTTACTTTTTAGCGATTATATCCCCGAAGGCCTGCAGATTCTTAATCGGCTTGCCGTCTTTCAGGACCATATTAGGGGCTAGCGTCTTCACGCCGAATTTCTCGAACGGCTGGGGCGCGAAGAAATCCTCGTCGCACCATTTTTCCGTATCCTTGTCGTATTCCACGTCCGCGCCGAAAACCGGCTCCCAAACTTTCTCCATATCGGACTTCAAGCCGCCGCTTACGAAACGGCCTGACGCTAGGATGTAGCGCTCCGCCTCCAGAGGCGTGTCTCCAAAGTTTTCCGTGAACAGGCGTTTGACCGAGCCGTCTTCGTTCCATTCCACCTTCTTCACAGCATCCGAGCAAAGGAGCGTGCCGCCGGCCTGGACGAACCTGGCCCTTTCTTCGGGCGAGACGCCGATAAGGCCGCCTTTCGCGATCAGGCACACGGACTTCTTCTCTATTATCCAGTAGAGGCCAACCTCGGCGTCTTTGCGGTCGCCGCCTATGATGATGACATCGAATTTCATTTGGCTGCCTCCTTATAAAGATTTCTTATATGTTCTGCCTCGCGCATCTGGTCTCCCCAGCACACGGGCTTGATTCCTTTCCAACGCTCGCGCAGGAAATCCTTTGCGAGCTGCTCAGCCTTGTCCGGCGTTCCAAGTTCCTCCGCCAGCACTTTCGCCGCTTTAAGGACACAGAACGAACTCTGGCAGGTTCCCATCCCCACACGCGTGCGTCTTCTGAGGTCGTCCAGAGTTTTCACGCCCAGTTCCTTGACGGCGTATGCAATCTCGGCGCGGGTTACGTGTTCGCACTCGCATATTTCTTCGGAGCGGTCTTTCGAGAAGTCCATCTTTGTGATCCGGGCGCCCTGACGGCCGAAAGCCGCCTTCTGCCCCACCGTCCAGGTCTTATGCGATAGTTTCTGAGCCTGGGGCTCCGAGCCGGGAAGGGGCTTGACGGCGGTCTCGCAAGGTTTTTCCAGACCGAGTTTCTGGCAGATCAGGTCAGTCGTCTGCTCAGCCATAAGCCTGTACGTCGTGAGTTTTCCGCCGGTGATGGAAACAAAGCCACGTATTCCGTCCCTCTTCGAATGATCCAGAAGGACTATGCCGCGGCTTACGTTGCGTCCGGAAGGGTCGCTGTCGTCTGCGACCAGCGGCCGGACGCCCGCATAGGCACGAATGATGCGCGTGCTCGCGAGAGAAGGCACCAGTTTGCAACCCTCGGTAAGCAGTATCTCCACTTCCCTGCGGGTCACCTTCATATCGTCACATTCCTCGAACGGAACTTTGTCGGAAGTCGTGCCTATTACGCTCACAACGTCTCCCGGCACCAGGATGTCCGCATTCGCCGGCTTGCGACAGCGGTTGATAACCATCTTCGCGGCGCGGTGGCCGAAGACCAGCAGCGCACCCTTCGAAGGAAGCATCCCGATGTGCGCGCCCGCAAGTTCGGCGATATGCGCGCCCCAGATGCCGGCCGCATTGACGGTGTAATGGGCTCTGATAGCTTTAATTTCTCCGGTGTGGACATTTCGGATACGGACACCGGTGATGGTGACCATTTCCTTAAGGAATTCCACCACCTCCCAGCCGGTGAGGATGTCGGCGCCGTGCAACTTCGCGTCGAGCACGTTCGCGGCCACCAGCCGGAACGGATCGACCGACGCGTCAGGCACCCTCACGGCGCCGATAATCCCGGGGTTGATCTCCGGCTCGAGTCTGAGCGCGAGCTTCGGGTCCAGCACTTCCGCCTTGATTCCCGCCGCCTTGCAACTCTCCACGAACTTCGCCTGGTACTCCAGGCCGTCTTCAGGAAGGGTTATGAAAAGACCCTCGGTCTCCTCCACGCAGGATGCGGCGATACGTCTCAGGATGAGGTTTTCGCCTATGCATTCGGCGGCGGATTCCCGGTCGTTGACGGCATAACGCGCACCGCTATGGAGAAGGCCGTGGTTACGGCCTGACGCTCCGTCCGCGATGTCCGCACGCTCCACAAGCAGCGTCCGCAGCCCGCGCATCGCGCAGTCGCGCGCCGTTCCCGCTCCCGTCGCTCCCCCGCCTATGATTATCACATCGTATTCCGTTCTCATAGTTTACAAATATAACAATTTCCTCCGTCCCCACCAAGTGTAAAAGATTTCCCATTTTTCGGGACATCTTAAGCAATATACCCCCTAAAACGCGCAAGATGTCCTATTTTTCGGGACACCTTTAACGCTTTAGTGGATCACCCTCCTGCGGAACTCCAGTCGCTCCGCTCCTTCCGGCCCCTTCCATCCTATCCTTCGTTCTCGCTTCTCTCGAACTCGTCTAGGACGGACACCTACCCCCTGCCCCTGTCCGGGGGTGGACAGGTCCGCCGGAGGGTGATACCCTAAAGCGTCAGTTCAGAAAGTTTCGCAGTGAGATCGGGCCACTTGTCGGCGTAGACGACGGGACGGTGGTCCGGACCCAGGAAGCAGTGCGTGCTAGTGGCCCGGCAGACAAGTGCGCCGCCGGATTTCATCGTGTAGGCGAAGGTCACTTTCAAATCAGACATTTCCTTAACGCGAACTTCGATTTCGATGCGGTCCGGGAAGGTCGTAGGCTTTTTAAAGTCTATTGCCAATGACACCACGGGGGAAACTATGCCTTCTTCTTCCATCTTCTCGAAGGGATAGCCCAGTTGGTTCAGGAGATCGATGCGGGCTTCTTCCATAAAACGAGCATAGTAGGAATGGTGCGTGATGCCCATTCGGTCGCATTCGTAGTACTTTACTTCGTGGATATAGGTGGTCATAGGCTGTATTCGAGATATTGAATCAGGCGCTCGGTGGGGGCGTCTTTCATAATCACGGTCATATCCGGACCAAGAAGGTAGACCGAAGGAATGGCGCGTATGTGGTATATAGTGTCGTTCCTTAACGTGAAAAGCGGATCGAAGCCGGTGTGCCAGGTCTTCGGGTAGTTCGGCAGATAATCGCGCCAGGCGTCCAGGTCCTCGTCGATATAGATGTTCACGACCGCGACATAGCCGGCATTCAGCGCAGCCTGAATGGGCTGTGAGGCTGCGATTTCGTCAATTATTCCCTTACAGGCGTTGCATCCGGGGTTGCTGAAAAACAGGATCGTGTAGCCAGCCTGAATCTCATAGAGGTGGTGCCGGCGGCCGCGGGCGTCTTCCCAGACGAAGTCCGTGGCCTTTGAGCCGACCGGATTCAGGGCGCAAACCTTGGCGAGCGCCAGCATCTCGGGAGTGCCGATATGAGCGGCGAGGGCGCCATAGAAATCTTCGTCGCGATAGGGCGAATTGGGGTCGTAGAGATATTTTTCGGCCAGCGGGAGGATGCGCTCAGGCGCTTTGTCGTAGCCGGAGAGCAGCGATTTCGCAGCCACCGCGCGGCTCGTGTATTCCGTCAGAGCGACCCAGTTGCTGAACGCCTGCTCGAGCGAGACGCTGTCTATCTCAGGTTTGTAGTTCTGCCAGTAATGCTCCAGCACATATTCCGCCCTCTCGGATCCATCGTCCATCATCGCCGGGGGATTCGGCACTTGCAGCGCGACGGTCGTCGTCTCCGACTTCTTCTGCTTCTGTCCGCCGACGCACGCAACAGCGAAGATGGCTGTCAAGAGTAATATGGACAGACGTTTCATACCCTAAATCGCTCTCTTATAGCTCCTGCGGCGCATATAGAACTGCGGATTGTAGGGAGCGAAGATGTTCATCACGCGGTAATTGTCCTCGAGCTGGGGATTGTTGTACATAATCTTGACTCCCCTCTTCTTGCAGCTATCCAGAATAAACCTGAACATAGGCATAAACGCGCCTTTGTTCTGGTAATCGGGATGCACGCCTATCATCAGCGCCTCCAACTCCTCGTTCTTACCCTTGATGGCGCGAAGAAGCGGAATCCAGCCGAACGGGAAGATCTTGCCCTTGTTCTTGCGGAGCGCCTTCGCGGGTGAAGGCACGCACACCGCGAAACCGACGATATTGTCTTCAGAATCAACGAGTATGCAGAGGAAATCCGGATCCATAAGGGCGCCGAAATCGCGGAGAATATTCTCTATCTGACCGTCAGTCAGAGGGATGAACTCATAGAGAGGCGCGAAAGAATCGTTATAGGTGTGGAACAGCTTCAGGCCGTAGCGCTGAACCATCTCCTTACCGCTAAAGCCCTTCACCACGTGAAGGCCATAGCGCTGCTCGACCATATCCGCGCCGCGGTAGATGCGGCTGTCGTCATCGGGGAAAGTCACCGTGCGCTGGATCCAATCTACGTCTTTCTCGAAACCGATCTGCTCCAGCAGCGGGCCGTAGTAGTCGTAGTTATAGATGGTCGTGAACGGCGCGAAGCGGTCGAACCCCTCCACCAGCATACCTTCCTTATCCATATCGGAGAAACCCAGCGGCCCCACGATGCTGTCCATCCCGAGCGACTTGCCCCACCCGGCGACGGTGTCAATCAGCGCGCGGACCACTTCCACGTCGTTGATATAGTCTATCCAGCCGAAACGCACCTGCTTCTTCCCCCAGTGCTCGTTTGCCCTGGGGTTGATGATTCCGGTCACACGGCCGACTATCTTCCCGTCCGGGCCATACGCCAGCCAGGACTTGGCCTTGCAGAACTCGAACGCTGCATTGCCTTCCGGAGTGAGGCTCGTCACCTCATCGGCTTCGATTGCGGGGGTATAGTAAGGGCAGTCTTTGTAGAACTCGTTCTGCCAGTGAACAAATGCCTTAAGCTGCTTTTTTGTCGTTACCTCGACTATGGTAGGTTTCATAACTAACTGTTTTAGTACAACGCACAAATTTCTACAAAATTAGTAAATTTGACAAATGCTACGCGAAGAAACTGTTTTCGGGCCCATCAAGAGCCGCCGCCTCGGGAACTCCCTGGGGATTAATCTGCTGCCCACGAAGGGCAAATTCTGCAATTTCGACTGCATCTACTGCGAATGCGGCTGGAACAAAGACGGCCTGGACGACAAAAAGCTCCCCACCGCCGCCGAAGTGCGCGGGAAGCTCGAAGACAAGCTCACGCAGCTGCTCCTGGACGGCACGCCGATAGACAGCATCACCTTCAGCGGCGACGGCGAACCGACCCTCAACCCCGAATTCCCGCGAATAATCGACGACACGCTCAAACTCCGCGACGCCTTCTGCCCCGGTGCGAAGGTCAGCGTGCTGAGCAACGCCACCCGCGCGCACATCCCCGAAATCCGGGCCGCCCTGCAAAAGGTGGACAACCCCATTATGAAGATCGACGCCCCCACGGACGAGCTCGTCGCCTGCATCAACCATCCCGCACCCGGCTACAGCCTGCAGCGCGTCATAGAAGCGCTCGAGAAGTTCGAGGGAAATTTCATCCTTCAGACGATGTTCCTGCGTGCCGGCAACTTCGACAGTTCGAGCCCGGAGGTGCTGGGGCCGTGGATGGACATCGTACGCCACCTTCACCCGCGCGAGGTGATGGTCTACACCATCGACCGTCCCACCCCAGACCAGGGGCTGCAGGCGTTCACGCAGAACGAACTGCAAGCACTGATCCAGCCGCTTGCAGACGAAGGATTCAACATCCAGGTCAGAGGAGCTAAGAAATAACCGCGCGGTTCTCCCGACCGTCAACGCAGATCTCCAGCGGCTCGCTCAGGCGCACGTGGCGCAGGTAGGCCGTTTCCTCCACTGCGGGCAGCGCGTCAAGCGCATCGAAGTCCAGCTTGTCGGTCGAAGGGCGGCCAAACGGGTCGACGTTGACATAGCCCACGTTGAACGACGTCAGGTTCTGGAAGAAATGCGTGCCCTGGCTCGGGTCGATGCGGAAATTCTCCAGGCAGCACTCCACCAGCACGCGCGCTTCGGAGATGTCACTCCATTTCACGGGCACGCCGAGCGTGTCGATCGAGGTCCCCCAGCGGCCGAAGCCGACCAACACGTACCCCCTCTTCTCCTGCTGCATCCGGGCATTGACCTCCGTTATCTCGGCCGCTATCTCGCGGGTCTTCAGAGTGTCGAAGGCAGCGCGCTTGATGTAGACTATGTCCTCCACCCCGCCTATCCAGCCGGTGCCGAGCGCGTTTGCGGATTTCAGCCACGCGCGGCTGTCGTCCACCTTGCTCCAGTCCACCTCCGAATAACGGCTGTCCGTGCTTATGGGCCTGATCTGCAGCACGTTGAACACGGCCGGACTGGCCTCCAGATTGGCGGCGAATTCTATCTCCACGTCGCACTTCATCTCCTCCTTCGCTATGTCCAGCAGGCGCGTAATTATCTTCGCCAGCGGGAACATTCCGTACTTGAGCACGGACGCGAAAGTGATGAATTTCGGGCCTTCGGGGAAGGTCGAATCCACTATGCGCATATTCTCACGGTCCCAGGTGCTGCCCACCTTCGCGAACGAAGCGAACTTCGGGCAGTCGGCCAGCGGGATGCGCTCGAGGTTAACGGCGTCGTCGACCGAAGTCTTGAACGAATCCGGTTTCAGGCTGAGGGCGAACATAGCTTTCTGAGTGTCCGAGACCGTGTTTTCGGGGGTCGAAATCTGCAGGACCTTCTTCGGCTGGCGGGGCGAGAACCTGAGCACCTGCTCGCCGTCCACGACCGCCTTTCCGAGACCATAAGCTATCTTCACTATTCCGTCGTCAGACTTTTCGCTGCCCACGGGGTAGAAATTCACCGAACGGGCTACTCCGGAGACGGTCGGGAAATAATAACCGTCCTGCTCCGAGCCGCAGATTTCCTGAATAACTATGCCCATCCTTTCTTCGGAAATAACGTTTGCGGCGGCGGTAATATAACGGCGCGAGGAAGCGAAGTACACGGATGCATACACGCTCTTGATAGCTTTCGTCAGGAGCCTGAGCTGCTGGTCTTCGTTTTCCGTATGGGGAATCATATAGGTCGAATAAACCCCCGCAAACGGCTGATAATAAGAGTCTTCCAGCTTAGAAGAGGATCTGATTGCAAGAGGCTTTCCCGTGTTGCGGATAAATATCTTCAGCGCCTTTATAAGATCCGCCGGGAGCCTGGAAGCCACGAATTCGGAAAGGATTTCTTCGTCCGACAAGTCCGAATTGATAACGTACTGAAGGCCGTTTTCGATGATGAACTTCTCGAAATAGTCGGTCATCACCACCAAAGTCTTCGGCACCAGGAGGCGGACGCCTTCGAATTCGTTGTAGAGATTGTATTTCTGAAGGATATGGTTCAGGAACGCGAGGCCGCGGGCTTTTCCGCCAAGCGAGCCCTCGCCGAGGCTGGCGAACCAGATCGTGTCGTTGTAGGTCTCCGGATTGAACTTCGCCACCACGCCGAGGCCCTGGGCGATGCGGAAATCGTGGATAAGGTCCACGACCTTCCTGCGGTTCTCTTCGATCGACGAGAAATTTTCCACCGTGAAACTGCGGACCACCTGACCGATCTGGAAAAGACCGCGGGCGAAAAGCCATTTCGAGAGGTAGTTCGAAGCGGAAAACAGATGGAAGTACTCGGCCGGGACTGTCCTCATAACCTGCTCGAACTCAGCAAGATCGTGAGCACGGGCCACTTCAGAGCCATTGGCAGGATCGGTCACCACGAAATCGCCGAAACCGAAATGCTTGCCTATATA
>JAFYIK010000076.1 GCA_017538685.1 Bacteroidales bacterium
TACAACTACAAGGTCTCCGTGAAAAACGCCTGCATAGGCGACCGCGACACTGTTGAGGAGCGTGTGAAAATGATAGGAAAGTAGTGGTTCGGGCACTTTGCCGGCACTACTATTTCGAGGGGTTTCGTTTTTGCTAAATAGGTGATTATCAGCGCGTCGGTTTTTCCGATGCGCTACTATTTACCTATATTGCGCGCGTGGTATTGCAAAGCTGGATAATTTTGCACCAGACACAAAGTCAAACCACAATAATAGCGTATGAAAAAAATTGCAACTCTGATTCTTGGATTGGCATTGGGAATCGCGGTGTCCGCCCAAAGCGCAAAGCTCAGCGGCGTAGTCCGTGACAACGCCAACCAACCGGTCGTGGGTGCATTCATCGTCGAACAGGGCACAAGCAACGGTACTATGACCGATGAAGCCGGTGCTTTCTCGCTCAGCGTCGCCCGTGGCGCCACAGTAGAAGTGTCCTGCATAGGCTATGAATCCCAAACCTTCACGGTAACAGGCGACCAGGCTCTCGACATCGTCCTCGCAGACGACACCCAGATGCTGGAAGAAACGGTAGTGATCGGCTACGGCGTACAGAAGAAGTCCGTAGTTACCGCAGCTATCTCCAGTATCACTTCTGATGACCTCAAGGCAACCCCGCAGACCCGCGTGGACAATGTGCTCCAGGGTATGACCTCCGGCGTAACCGTAACGCAAAGCTCCGGTGCACCTGACGCCAGCTCGCAGGTACGTATCCGCGGTGTGGGCTCTATCAACAACTCCGAGCCCCTTTATATTATTGACGGTATGCCTTCCGGCGGTATCGACTACCTCAATCCGAACGACATCGAGCGTATCGAGGTACTCAAGGATGCCGCTTCCGGTGCTGTGTACGGTGCACGTGCAGCCAACGGCGTCGTGCTCATCACCACCAAGAAAGGCCAGAAGGGCAAGGCAAAAGTCTCCTACGACTTCTCCTACGGTATGCAGAACCCCTGGCGCAAGCCCGCAGTGCTCAACGCCACCGAGTATGCCGTGATTATGAACGAAGGCCGCCTGAACGCAGGCCAGGTCCCTACTTTCGACGACCCTTATTCCCTGGGCGCAGGCACCGACTGGGTTGAGGCAATCTTCGACAAGAACGCCCCCGTGATCAAGCACGACCTTAATATCAGCGGCGGCACCGAGAAGGTTGACTACAGCATCTCCGCCGGCTACCTCGACAGGCAGGGTACCATCGGCGGCAGTTACGGAAGGGCTTTCTACAAGCGTTTCACCTACAACCAGAACGTGGGCGTGAACCTCTTCGACCGCAGCGCAGACCGCAACTGGCTCAACAAGGCCGACCTCCGCACCCGCCTCTCCTATTCCAATATCAACGCATCCGGCATCAGCACCAACTCCGAGTACGGTTCCCCTCTGGGCTCCGCCCTTGGAATGGCTCCCACCGAGCCCATCTTTGCCGACGCGGCTACCGAGGAGTCTTACAAGACTATGTACGCTGCCGGATATCCCTATATCATTCGTGACGCGCAGGGCCGTGCTTACAGCATCGCAGACGCTGCAATCTACAACGAGCAGGCCAACCCTCTCGCCCAGCTCTCTATGCCGGGCGGCAAGAACAACACCGACAAGGTGATTGCAAACCTCTCGCTTGACCTGCAGCTCTGGGACGGCCTCAAGTTCCGCTCCACCGCCAGCGCAGACCTCACTTATGTTACCAGCAACAGCTACACCCTGCAGTATTTCCTTACCGCAAAGAGCTACAGCCTGGACAACATCACCACCAGCACGGTGTACGACAAGAGCGGCAACGCATCCACCCTTGAGAAGATGAACTACGGCACCAGCGCCTCCCAGAGTATGAACCAGTATCTTACCTGGCAGGTGGAGAACGTGCTCACCTACGACAAGCAGTTCGGCAAGCACGGCATCAACGCCGTGGTGGGCCAGACCCTCTACCGTTCCACCAACTCCTACCTCGGCGCTTCCGCAAAGGGCCTCAAGTTCGAATACGACCCCTGGAAGATCTCCGTCGACAACACCTACGGTAAGTCCGAAGACGGCGACCGCAACGGCTGGGGCCGCTGGAACTCCGTTCCCTACAGCCTTATGTCCTACTTCGGACGTGTCACCTACAACTACGACGAGCGCTACCTCGCAGAGGCTACGATACGCCGCGATGCGTCCAGCCGCTTCGGTCCCGACAACAAGTGGGGTACCTTCCCTTCCTTCTCGCTCGGATGGAACATCAAGAACGAGCCGTTTATGCAGAGCGTCCCCGTGGTCTCCACCCTCAAGCTCCGCGGCTCCTGGGGTATCAACGGTAACGACTCCATCGGCGATTTCCGCTATGCGGTCTATGCCAGCGGCGGCAACAACTACGCCTTCGGCTCCGGCGCCAACGGCACCGAGTCCATCACCAGCGGCACCAAGCCTTCCGGCCTTTCCAACCCCGGCGTAAAGTGGGAGCAGTCAATCCAGACCGACTTCGGTGTAGACTTCGGCCTCTGGAACAACCAGCTCACCGCTACCGTAGACTTCTACAACAAGCTCACCTCGGGTATGCTCCACGAGATGCCCGTCCCCAGCTATGCAGGTGACTCCGCCCCTATCGGCAATCTCTGCTCTATGGTGAACCGCGGTATCGAGTTCGACCTCAACTACCGCAACCACGTGGGCGACCTGCACTACCGCATCAACCTCAACGCCACCCGCAACTGGAACAGGCTTACCGACCTCGGCGTACAGAGCGCCAGCGGCGAGGAAGCCTCCCTGTACGGCTCCAGCCACAAGATCGGCCAGCTCACCCGCGGTATCGTGGGAATGCCTTTCCCGTACTTCTACGGCTACAAGACCGACGGCATCTTCCAGAACGTTCAGGAGGTCAAGGAATACGTGAACGAGAAAGGTGAACTTCTCCAGCCCAAGGCAGAACCCGGTGACGTCCGCTTCGTAGACTACAACGGCGACGGCGTGCTGAACGA
>JAFYIK010000077.1 GCA_017538685.1 Bacteroidales bacterium
CTATATTTGCAGCCCTTTTGGAAAGTTCCATAAGGGCTTTATTTATAACTAATTAATTATCAAAATGATCAAACAGTACGAAACCGTTTTCATTGCAACTCCCGTTTTGTCTGACGCCCAGATGAAGGAAGCGGTTGCCAAGTACACAGACCTCATCAAGAACAATGGGGGCGAAATCGTGTACGAAGAGGACTGGGGTCTGAAGCAGCTTGCTTACCCTATCCAGCACAAGACATCAGGATTCTATTACCTGATCGAATTCAAGGCTACCCCCGAGTTTGTAGCCACCCTCGAGACTCAGTATCACCGCGACGAGCGCATCATCCGCTACCTCACCGTAGCTCTTGACAAGGACGCTATCGCATACGCTGAGCATCGTCGTCAGGTCCGCGCCGCAAAGGCCAACGCCCCTCAGGAAGAGGTCGTGGAGCCCAAGGCAGAGATCGCAGAGCCCGAAGTTGAACCCGAAATTGCAGAGGAGGCATAAAAAATGGCAGCTAATGTAGAAAACAGCGGTATCCGCTATCTTAATCCTCCGACCGTAGAGGTTCGCAAGAAGAAGTATTGCCGCTTCAAGAAAGCAGGCATCAAGTATGTGGATTACAAGGACGCAGAGTTCCTCAAGAAGTTCCTCAACGAGCAGGGTAAGATTCTCCCTCGCCGCATCACCGGCACCTCGCTGAAGTTCCAGAGGAAGGTCGCTCAGGCTATCAAGCGTGCGCGCGCCATCGCTCTTCTCCCTTATGTTACTGACCTTCTTAAATAATTGAGAGTATGAAGATTATCCTTAAGAAAGAAGTCGCAGGTCTCGGAGAGGCTCTCGACGTCGTTGAAGTAAAGGCTGGTTACGCTCTCAATTACCTGGTTCCCCAGGGATTTGCAATCGTCGGAACTCCTTCCGCCATCAAGCAGAACGAGGAGACGATCCGCCAGAGGGCTCACAAAGAGGCTAAACTCGTTGCAGACGCTCAGGCTCTCGCAGCCAAGGCAGAAGCAAAGGTGCTTAAGATCGAAGCCAAGGTCGGCGAAGGCGGCAAACTCTACGGCGGCATCACCGCTGCCCAGGTTGCTGAGGCTCTCGCAGCTGCAGGCATCGAGCTTGACAAGCGCAACATCGAGGTCCCTGAAATCAAGGCCCTCGGCGAGTACGAAGCCAAGGCTAAGTTCTACAAAGGCGTTTTCGCCACCCTAAAGCTCGAGGTTGTAGAAGCTTAATTCGCATCAGGTTAATTCCAATAAAGGCTGGCCTTCACGGTCAGCCTTTTTGTGTTATAATCTGCTCAGCAGTTCCATACACATTCGCCCGTTGTGGTAGGGGCATTTCCAGAAACCGGCGCGGTCGTCGTCTCGGTTCACGCTGCCGTCCGCCCGGCGTCCCCAGTACCACTCGCCGTCCGGAGCGATTATCTTAGATTTGATGTACTCCCATTCGGCATAGACACGTTCAAGATCCGCCGAGTCGCCGGCGAGCTGCCAGCGATTGAGATAGCCCACGACCGCTTCTGCCTGCACCCACCAGTCGCGGTCTTCTTTACGATAATCGCCGGACGGGTCGAATTCGTAGATCATTCCTTCCGCGGTCAGGCCTTCGGAAGCAGCGGTGGCGAGATCGCGGCTTGCCCCCAGACATTCCAGGTAAAGCAGGCGATCCATCGGATCTCCACTTTCGCAAAGCACCTCCGCTGCTTCAACCAGAAGCCAGGATGTTTCGATGTCGTGTCCGAAGGACTGCATCTGTCCGTGGAGATTCCAATCTTCGTCGAAAAAGAGGCCGAGATGTCCGTTTGGCTGAATAATCTTATCCAGGAAGAGTCTTATCAGATTCGCGAGTTGCGAGTGAAGACCCTCGTCTTTCCAAACACGATATAATCCGGTATATGCTTCGAGTATATGCAGATGAGTGTTCATCGTCTTCGCGAAATTCTCATCTTTGTCCGACAGGCGCATATCCTCTATCGCACCCCACTCACGCGTGCAAGCTTCGATATATCCGTTCTTCTGAGAGTCGAAACTGTGCTCTTCGATGTTCTTATAAAGTTCAATTGCCAGGTCCAGTTCTATTTGCGAGCCTGTCGCACGTGAGTATTCAGCCAACCCATAGACCGCAAACGCTATAGCGTAGAACTGCTTCTTCGTGTCCAAAGGCTGTCCATCCGCTGTCAGGCTCCAGTATGCTCCGCCGAACTCGCGGTCCACAAAGTGCTCCGCGATATACTTCGCCGCTCTGGTCGCGGCTTCCAGATATTCAGCCTTACCGAGCATACGATATGCCTGCGAGAAGGTCCATAGGATACGGGAATTCAGAATCAGGCCTTTTTCGGCTTCTGGGATAAGATTGCCGTTGCCGTCTCTGCGTCCGTAGTAACCGCCCCTGGGATCGGTCATATTCTCAATCCAATAAGAAAGGATGTTTGAAGTCAGTTCCTGTGAGACTTCTGATTTAAGCTGTTCAAGTGTCATATCAACGACAAATATAATAAGAAGCGTGCAAGATGTCCCAAATTTTGGGACATCTTAAGCAAAAATGGGGTGTTTTCGCGCAAGGTGTCCCGTTTTTCGGGACACCTTAAACACCAACCATTTTTAAGCGGTCGGCAGTTGCCCCATCCGGAACTCCAGTCGCCTTCGGCTCCTTCCGGCCCCTTCCATCCTATCCTTCGTCCTCGCTTTGCTCGAACTCGTCTAGGACGGACACCTACCCCCTGCCCGTGCCCGGGGGTGGGCACGTCCGGCTGGAGCAAACTGCCGCACCACATATACGTTCAAGTCAAAAAAGTATCATATTTTCGAAATTTTTGTATATTTGCCACTGAACAACACAGTTAAGCGATGGCAGAAGTACTCGAAGAGATAACGCACCTCACTCCGAAGGACTGTTATTTCATCGTGGAGCGTCACAAACGCACCTTTGATTATCCCATTCACCAGCACGCCGAGTGCGAACTCAACTTCGTTGAGAACGCGAAAGGCGTGAAGCGCATCGTCGGCAACAGCATCGAGGAGATAGGCGAATACGACCTCGCGCTGATCAACTCCCCCAACCTCCCGCACGTGTGGGAACAGGGCGACTGCCCGCCGAGTCAGATTCGCGAGATCACAATCCACTTTTCCCCCGATCTTCTGGGCGAAAGCCTGATGTCGCGCAACCAGTTCGCGTCCATCAAGGAAATGCTCGAGAGGGCCAAACACGGCCTCGCTTTCCCCACCGCCGCGATAATGAAAGTCTACAGTATGCTGGACGTACTGGCAGTGGAAAAGAACTCCTTCAACCAGTTCCTGGGCTTCGTGCAGATACTCTACGAGCTCTCCAGGTCAAAGTACCGCGAGCTGGACGTGACTGCGAGTCCCGAGTCCGTGCGCACCACCGCAGAGGACCCCAGAATCGCATCAGTAAAGAATTATATCGCGGAAAAGTATCAGGAAGACATCACCCTGGAGGCTATGGCAGACCTGGCCGGAATGACTCCCACGGCCTTCAGCCGCTACTTCAAACAGCACACGGGAAGGACGGTGAGCAACTACATTATCGAGACCCGGCTCGGTGCAGCATCCCGCGCGCTAGTGGACACCTCCCAGACGATAGCGGAGATCTGCTACAACTGCGGATTCAACAACCTTTCCAACTTCAACCGCACCTTCAAATCGAAACGCGGCGTAACACCACGCGACTTCCGGATGAACTACAAGAAGAAAAAAGTGTTGGTTTAATAAAAAATTTGCACTATTTGGCAAATTAGTATTTGTTTACACCTATATATAAAGGTACTTTTGCATTGTAATGTGTGAAAGTACTTTTTTTTTACGACCACAAACACAATTATTAATATTTTTTACTAACCAAATTTTATTAACCAAAAATCAGGTACAATGAAAAGTAAGTTCTTTACTTGCCTTACGGCGCTCCTCGTGAGCATATCCCTGATGGCCCAGACCGTTACGGTCACTGGCGTTGTCAAGGATGCCGTAGGTCCTGTCATTGAAGCCGCTGTCGTCGAACAGGGGACCTTCAATGGCACCACTACCGACATCAACGGACGCTTCGAGCTCCCGGGAGTTAAACCCGGAGCCAACTTGGAGATCTCGTTGTTCGGTTACAAGACCGTCGTATTAAAGGTTGATGGAAAAACCAATTTCGAGGTCTTATTGGAAGAGGACGCTTTGCTCCTGGACGATGTAGTCGTTGTCGGCTACGGTACGATGAAGAAGAGCGATGTCGCCGGCGCTTCCGTCTCTATGAAGGAAGACGCCATCAAGGGCTCGCTCATCACCAACATCGACCAGTCTCTCCAGGGCCGCGCGGCCGGTGTCACCGCAGTTCAGACTTCCGGTGCTCCGGGCGGTTCGTCCTCAATCCGCGTCCGCGGTCAAGCGACCATCAATGCCAATGCAGAGCCTCTGTATGTCATTGACGGCGTGATTGTCCAGGGCGGCGGTTCCTCCGGCTTCGATTGGGGTGTGGGCGACGCACTCGGAAACGGTGCAGTCTCCACCATCTCCCCTCTGTCCACGATCAACCCTTCGGACATCGTGAGTATGGAGATTCTCAAGGATGCTTCCGCTACCGCAATCTACGGTGCACAGGGCGCCAACGGCGTTATCCTCATCACCACCAAGCGCGGTAAGGCCGGCGAGGCGAAGTTCTCCTACGACGGAATGTTCGCCGTTCAGCGTCAGACCCGCAGAATCGACCTTCTCAACCTCCGTGAATTCGCAGAGTACTACAACGACCTCGCCTCCGTGGGTATGGTCAGCAAAAACGAGTGGTACAGCGATCCTTCCCTTCTGGGCAAGGGTACCAACTGGCAGGACGCTATCTTCCGCACTGCTCTCCAGCATCAGCACCAGATCAGCGCCCAGGGCGGATCGGACAAGGTTCAGTACTATGTCTCCGGTTCGTATATGGACCAGGAAGGAACCATCATCGGTTCGGAATTCTCCCGTTTCAGCGTCAGGACCAACCTGGACGCCAAGCTTAAGGACTGGTGGAAACTCGGCGTCAGCGCCACATTCTCCAGCACGGACGAAAGTATGAAACTGGCGGACTCCGACGAGGGTATCATCACATACTCCCTCACTTCCCTCCCCAGCGCTCCTATCTATGATCAGGACGGCAACTACTTCAACTACCAGATGGAGAATTACACCGTTGTCAACCCCGTTGCAATGGCTATGCTCGAGCAGATTCTCCTCAAGCGTCAGAAACTCTCCGGAAACCTATTCTCCGACATCAACATAATGCCGAATCTCGTATGGCACGCTGAGCTCGGATACGACGTTTCCTATTCCCAGGGCGAGACCTTCAATCCTTCCGTGAGCTTCAGCACTTACAAGCGCGCGGCCAACGAGGTCAGCACCCAGAAGAACAATTCCATCTTCTGGCAGCTCAAGAACTACCTCACTTATTCCAACACGATCGGCAAGAACAGCTTCACGGCTATGGTCGGTCAGGAGTGCTGGGAAAGCAGGTGGGACTATATGTCTGTCTACAACACCGAGCTCCCTTCCAACGACGTTGTGAACCCGGCTCTCGGCGCGGGCACCCCGAAGATCGGCTATGGTTTCGGTTCTTCCGCTATGGCCTCCTTCTTCACCCGTGAGACTTACAACTACGACAACCGCTACATCGGAACCTACACCTTCCGTTACGACGGTTCCTCGAACTTCGGTCCCAACAAGCGCTGGGCTCCGTTCCACTCCGTCGCCCTCGCGTGGCGTTTCACGAACGAAGAGTTCTTCCCGAAGGGCCTGATCAACGACGGTAAACTCCGCCTCGGCTGGGGCCAGACAGGTAACGCCTCCATCGGCGGTTACAAGTGGGGTGCTGCTATGCAGAAGCTCACCACGGGTCTCGGCGACGGATATCGTCAGACCAACATCCCCAACCTCGACGTTATGTGGGAGAAGCAGGAGCAGATCAACATCGGTCTCGACCTCAGCTTCCTCGACAACCGCGTGAGCCTCGTCGCAGAGTTGTACGACCGCGTGTCGGACAATATGCTTATGCCTCTGCAGATGCCTACCTATATGGGTACCAGCGGCAACGGCGCCACTTCCCTTGCAGCTCCTTACGGCAACTACGGTAAGATCGACAACAAGGGTCTCGAGCTCACTCTCAACATCCATCCGGTTGCAACCAGGGACTTCCATTGGGAGACTGAAGGACAGATTTCCTTCAACCGCAACAAACTCGTCGCCCTCTCGGGTACCGCTTCCGCAGCTATCGTCGGTTACGGTCAGTGGAACGACGTAGTGTCCGTCTCCAATATCGGAGAGCCTCTCTTCAGCTTCTACGGCTATCAGACCGACGGTATCTACCAGACCATCGATGAGGTTATGGCCGGCCCTATCTCCTGCGAGACTCTCAAGGACAAGGCAACCTTCAGCGAAGGAGTTTACACCGGATCCCAGAATGCCGCCGATTACAACCAGTACAACACCACCTGGGTCGGTGACATCCGCTTCAAGGATCTGAACGGCGACGGCCTCATCACCGAAGCCGACCGTACCAACATCGGTTCCCCGATGCCTCTCTTCACTTTCGGTCTCACCAACACCTTCACCTGGAAGAACTGGGATCTCACCGTCTTCCTCAATGGCTCATATGGCAATAAGGTACTCAACTACCTCAATATGAAGACCGGCAATATGAAGAGCGCCTGGTCCAACCAGCCAGCTTCTGTGCTGGGCCGTGCCCGTCTTGCGGTCATCGATGCTGAGAAGACCTACGACGGAACCGGCGGAGTCTGGAACTGGTATGAGGATCCCGAGAACGTGAAGGTAGCCAACCCCAGCGCCGTCATCCCTCGCGCCACTACCGGAGACCCCAACGACAACGACCGCCTCAGCGACCGTTACATCGAGGACGGCTCCTACCTCCGCGTCAAGAACATCACTCTCGGATACACCCTGCCCAAGGATATGCTCCGCAAGGCGAAGATCGAGAGCGTGAGACTTCAGGTCAACATTCAGAACCTCTTCACCTTCACCAAGTACACCGGCTACGATCCTGAAATC
Organism: Bacteroidales bacterium; assembly: GCA_017538685.1. The sequence goes on from JAFYIK010000077.1 coordinate 7,015, forward strand.
GGCGCCAGTATGGCTTCCGTGAACGTGATGGGTCTGGACAACGGCCGTTATCCTTCCCCCACCGCTTACTCGATGGGTGTAAACATCACATTCTAATTTGGAGGATACAGATATGAAAAATACCTTAAAATATATTGCACTTGCGTTAGTGGTCATCATGACCGCCGCTTCCTGCGAGGATTTCCTCACCCGTCCGGCAGAGGATTCGTACAACGAGTCCAACTTCTATCAGGACGAGAATCAGTGCATCCAGGGTGTGAATTACCTCTATAACGCTCCGTGGTACGATGTTATCCGCGGTTTCTACCGTATCGGCGAATGCTTCTCCGGCAACTACTTTATGGGAAGCAGCCCTTACCAGCAGTTCACCCTCAACGGATCCGATGCCGAGCTCTTCGATATGTCCAAGTCGCTTTGGGCTGTCAACGCGAACGCTATGACGGTGTACAACCGTATCAAGAGGGCGAATGTCAGCGAGGACGTCAAGAAGATGTGTATGGGTGAAGCCCTCACCTGGAAGGCTATGGCCTACTTCTTCCTCGTTCGCACCTTCGGCGACGTTCCCATAATCCACGACGTTTCAGTGGAGGTTGCAGAGGGAACCTACAACACCGTCTACAAAGCTCCCAAGGCCCAGGTCTATGAGTACATAGTCAAGGTTCTTGAAGAAGCTATGACCCTTCTTCCCAAGAAGGTCGGCAATATGGACGGCCGTATCGATTACTACAGCGCCGAGGCCCTTCTCGCCAAGGTTTACCTCCAGAAAGCCGGCGTCACCGGCACTCTCGTGCAGGCAGACCTCGACGAAGCCGCAAGGCTCGCCAAGGACGTGATCGAGCATTCCGGACGCTCCCTTATGGAAACTTACTCCGACGTGTTCCGTCTCCAGAACAACAAGAATATCGAGGCCCTCATTTCCTGGCATTGGTATTCTCCTTACAACCAGTGGACCTGCCAGAACTCCTTCCAGAGCGACCTTGCAGTCAAGGGTATGGACGAGTTCGCAGACACCTGGGGTGAGTGGAACGGTCCTTCTATCGCCCTTCAGGATCAGTTCGGCGTCAGCGCCATCCAGGATCCCTCAGCCCGTGCTGACGTGGATACCAGGCGCAAGGCCACTATGATGCTCGCAGGCGACAAGTACGACTACTTCTGGACCGCTAACGGCGGCTTCGACTACCTCCGTTTCTTCTACGATCCCGACTACGGCCCGAGCGGCACCACCCGCGCCAATGACGGCGAGATGAAGAGCCCTACCGGAGCCGGCTGCGTCAAGTTCCTCTATGGCGACGGCACAGACCACAAAAATGCGCTTGGAGTTTCCGCTGCCCGTATGAGCAATGGCCTCGCCACCCACATCCTCCGTCTGTCCGACATCTATCTGGTCTACTGCGAAGCCAAACTCAACGGCCCCGGCAGCAGCACCACAGATGAGTTCGCGCTCAAGTGCTACAACGACGTCCGCAACCGTGCGATCCCCGGTGCGGTCAGCGCCAAGACCTCCATCACCTTCGACGAAGTGTTCAAGGAGCGCAATCTCGAGCTCGCTCTTGAAGGCGACCGCTGGTACGACTATGTCCGTGTCGGATACTACAATCCGAACTATGTGGTCACCGACATTCAGGCCCAGAGGCGCAACGGCTGGAAGGCCGGAGCCACCACCAAACTGGACGATGTGTACAAGAGCTACTACGAGACAGGTAACTGGAACCCTGCTGACATCGCCTACGACACGGACCAGTATCCTATTCCTTCGGAAGATGCTATCCTGGCAATGGTCAAATCCGTACCTTTCCCTTCAGAGGACGTGGTTTTCAACCCCAACCTCGACGAGGAAGCCAAGGAGTACGACCTTTCCCGTTTTACTTTCTAACCTTTAGCACAGCATATTATGAAAAATACATTTGCAAAATTCGCTCTTTATGCTGCGGCGGTAATGATGCTGGGATTCCTGGCAAGTTCCTGCGAAGACGAACCGGACAAGTTCGAACTTGCATCCGGAGTGCCCACTGTCTACTATGTGCGTCCTATGGCTGCTGCGGCGGCAGATTCCCTGCTTACCGGCGCCTATATGGGCAACGGTATCTGCATCGTGGGTGACAACCTGCGCAGCGTCTACAAAATGTTCTTTAACGACCAGGAGGCCGTTCTGAACAACAGCTATATCACAGACCACACCATCCTGGTGAACGTTCCCAACGAGATCCCCGGTGAGGTGAGCAACAAGATGTATCTCATCACCCAGGCGGCCGACACCGTGAAGTACGACTTCCAGGTGCTTGTGCCCGGTCCGGTCATCAATTCTATGTCGAACGAGTATGCCGCTCCCGGCAGCATCGCCACCCTCTACGGAGACTATTTCGTGGACGATCCCAACGTTCCGCTTGAACTTTTCGTCGGCGAAACAAAGGCCACGGTGAAGAAGATCACCAAGGGCGCCATTCAGTTCGAGGTTCCTGCAACCGCAGTCGAGGGCGCCATCAAGGTCACCAACATCTATGGCAAGGCGACTTCCTCATTCCATTACAAGGATTCCCGCGGAATGCTCTTCAACTTCGACACTGACCCGCATCCCGCCAACCACGGTTGGCACGCGATGGTCATCGAGACCGACGAGACTGCCCTTGACGGCAACTTCCTCCGTCTCGGAGATCCTGGCGTGACTATGGATGAAGACGGCGGCTGGAACGATTCCAACTTCTCATTCGAGTACTGGCCCGGCGACTGGGACGATCCCAAGACATACGCCGACAGCCCTCGTCTGACCGACTTCGTGGACTTCTCCGACTGGGAGAATATGTCGTTCAAGTTCGAGCTCTACATCCCGAAGAGCAATCCCTGGATGGCCGGTTCGATGCAGATTATCTGCGCCGGTGTGGACAAGATCACCGACGGCGGTGACGGAGTTGTGGACATCTACGGTGTGACCACCGCAGGCGCGAACAACAACTTCTTCCACGACGGTCCGCTCCCTCGCGGTCTGTACACTCCCTGGGCCGCCACCGGTTCCTTCGACACAGGCGACGAGTGGATTACCATCACTCTCCCCTATTCCAATTTCATCTATACGGAAACCGGAGGCATAGCCACCGGCACCCTCAAGCCCACTGATTTCACCTCTCTGACCATCTTCGTCTGGAGCGGCGGCATCAAGGGTACGGAGTGCAAGCCCGTGATGAAGATCGACAACATCCGTGCTGTTCCCAACAAATAATTGATCGATGCATATGAAAAAGATATTCCAATTTGCAACCATTCTGGCCGCTCTCTCACTGCTGGCCCTTTCCTGCAACAAGGAAGAACTCAGCACCGAGCAGTTTGAGGACAACGCCGTCGTGCTTCAGGCCTATGGCCCGCAGCCCGTGGTTCGCGGCGGATTGCTCCGCTTCATCGGATCCAACCTGGATAAGGTGGTCAGCGTGACTATCCCCGCAGACAATGTGATCACCGATATCGAGGTGGTCGCATCCGGCGCGCACTCAGAGATTCGCGTGACCGTGCCGAAGGAGACCTCCGAGCCCGGTTTCCCCGTGCTCACTCTCAAGGACGGCACCACCATCACCGGTAAGACAGCTCTCACCTACAGCGAGCCCATTACCATCGATGAAATCACCCCGGCAGAAATCCTTCCCGGAGCAGATCTCACCATCAAGGGTGACTACCTCAACCTTATCCACGAGGTTATCCTTGCCGACAAGGTGAAGATCTCCGAAGAAGCGTTCAAGGCCCACGACCGCTACACCATCAAGGTGACCGTGCCTGAGACAGCACGCACCGGAAAGGTGGGTTTGGGAACTATCGATGAACTCGCAATAGCCGGTTCAGAGAACGAAAAGGACCTTCTCGCGACCCTCAACATCGTGGAGTCTGAGACCGAGCTCGTGGTTACCACCGCGAAGGGAACCGTAGCAGCCGCACCCGTCAAGGCCGGCGCAAACGCTACTATCACCGGTACCAACCTCAAACTCGTCAAGAGCCTCAAACTCGAAGGCGCGACCGTCACCGAGTTCACGGCGACCGACACCCAGATCACCTTCGTCCTTCCGGCAGCTGTCGCAGACGGCGACGTCTTGATGGTTATGGCATCGGGAGTGGAAGTGTCCGCTGGCGCTCTCACCACAGTTGTCCCGACCGTTACCGCTGTCGCGCCCACACCCGTCAAGAACGGCGCAGCGCTGACCATCACCGGTACCGATCTCGACCTCGTGACCGGAGTTAATCTTCCCAAGGCTGCCGCTCAATTCGAGGCAACCGCTACCACCATCACTATCGCAGAAGTCCCTGAGAAGGCTCAGGAAGGCGATATCACTCTCAGCCTGGCGAACGGCAAGACTCTCACCGCAGCTTATACTCTCGTTAAGCCCACGGTAACCAGTTTCAGCGTCAACCCCGCAGCCGCAGGATCCCCTGTCACCGTCAATGGTACCGACCTCGACCTCGTCGCGGCAGTCACCTTCGGCGGCGGCATCAAAGTGGAACTTCCCGGCGATGCCACAGCTGACGCGTTCACAATCGCAGTGCCTACTGCCGCTGAGAACGGCATCTTCGTGCTGAACCTCAAGAACGGCGCTGAAGTGGAAACCGACAGCCTTTATGTGGACAAACCTGCCGGCGCCTACATCGGCACTATGCCAGAGACCCTCTATAATCCTGGCGATATGTTCATAGTGGAGATCGAGAATCCGGATCACCTTACCGGTGTCCAGGTGGACGGCGTGGATGTGAACTACATCCTCAACGGCAAAATGCTCTACTTCGCGATTCCGGACAATGCCAAGGCCGACAGCCAGCTCACCCTGGTTTCCGACAACGGCTCCGTGACTTACACAATGAACATCGATCCCGGCACTCAGACTGCGTGGGTCATCTGGACAGGCGACGAGGACCTCGGTTCCTGGAGCAACCAGCCTTACGTGGGCGAGTACGGATTCCTGCTGAATCATCCGGAAGTAGTCCCCGGAGATGTCATCCGCTTCTCCGTGGTCGGTAATGCCGACTGGTGGCAGATGCAGATCTACGATGGCAACTGGAAGGGCCAGGTGTGCGATCCCGTCAATTCGGAGAATACTCCGGAAGGCGTCTTCGATCTGGTTCTGACCGAGGCTCTGATCGAGCTGTTGAACGGTATCGACAACTGGGGCGGCCTCTTCGTCGTCCAGGGTGAAGGATGCTCCATCGTACAGGTTTCCGTAATCCACTACATCCCTCAGGAGACTGCTATCTGGGAAGGCAACGAGGACCTCGGTTCCTGGAGCAACCAGCCTTACGTCGGCGAATTCGGCGCCCTCACCACCTACAACATTGCTGCAGGTTCCAAGGTGCGCTTCTACCTCACCGGCAACGCAGACTGGTGGCAGATGCAGATCTACGATGGCAACTGGAAGGGTCAGTTGTGCGATCCCGTTAATTCGGAGAACACCCCTGGCGGAGTATTTGACCTTAATCTCACTCAGGAGACCATCGACCTTCTGAACGGCCTCGACAACTGGGGCGGACTCTTCGTCGTCCAGGGCGAAGGCTGTTCCATCACCAAGGTATCACTTGTCTACCTTGTGAAATAATTCTTTGCCGGGAGGGGCCTGACCGTCCCTCCCGGTCCTAATTAATAACATTACATTATGAAGAGAGCAATCTGGCTTCTGGCCCTTCCCTTCTTTATTGCCTGCGGCTGCAACAAGCCTGGCGCAGATGATGGCGGCGATAACGGTAAGACTGAGGCGCCCACTGAAATAACCGTAACTCCCGGTTCGATAGACGCAGTCTACGGCGGCGGCACTTACTCCCTCACCATCAAGGCGCCCGCTCGTCCGAAACTCACACTCCCCACCTGGATTACCGCCAAAGACGGCACCTTCAAGGATTATCAGATTACGTTCTCCCTGGTGGTAGCCCCCAACGAGCAGTATATTCCCCGCGAGGATGATGTCCTGGTCAAGGCAAACGGAGCCGCTGATGTCAGCGTGCACGTAAGCCAGGCGGCGAGAGAGGTCATCCAGGATGCGACCCTGCCTGACAACACCGCAGTGGCCCGCAATATGGAACTTGGCCTGGGCTGGAATATGGGCAATCACTTCGACGCCTACTCCAACGGAGTCGCCAACGAAACAGCCTGGGGCGGGACGCCTGCCACTGAAGCCACCTTCGCCGGAGTGAAAGCCGCCGGATTCACCA
>JAFYIK010000078.1 GCA_017538685.1 Bacteroidales bacterium
ATGGGGACCTTACCCCTCGCGCGAATGTCCTGGTAGGCCGCGAGGAAGTCCTGCTGGAAGCGGTAGACGTTGTACTTCTCCCCCGCCGGCAGGATGTCGATGAGGTGATACGGCACGTCGCCGTATTCCTTCAGGTCCTTGCCCGTGCCTATGTCCATGCCTCGATATATCTGCCGAGAGTCGGCAGATATAATCTCGGCCTCCATACGGGGGATGACACATCCCCCGATACCCCCTGCGGCCTTTTCGCCTTTCCGTATTTTGTCTTCGTCAAAATACCCGGCCCGGCCGGCGCTCTGATGAGCGCTTGTTACTTCTCTTCGATTCAACGAACTACTAACCTCCAACAGTTCGTGCGCCAGGCGGACGGCGTACTTCGTCTTTCCGGACGCCGTTGGCCCGAGCACGCAGATGAGGTCGACATCCCCGCACGCATACGCCGCCGCCAGCGCGGGGATGTCTATCACCTCCGGCCTGGGCAATTCTGCGAATTCGGGTCTCATACTCGCAAAGTTAGACAATTTTGCTAACTTTGCCGCCGGTATGGCAAAGGCGAAGAGCAAAATACAGATCACCAACAGGCGCGCGGGCTTCGACTACGAGTTTCTCGAGCAGTACGACGCGGGGATAGTGCTGGTGGGCACGGAGATCAAGTCGCTCCGCGCCGGGAAGGCGTCGCTCCAGGACGCCTACTGCTACTTCGCTAACGGTGAGCTCTACGTCCGCGGGATGAACATCGCCGCGTACTTCTGGGCGTCCTGGGGCGGCCACGACCCGGTGCGCGACCGCAAGCTCCTGCTCACCAAACGCGAGCTGCGCCACCTCTCTCAGGAGGTCAAGACCAAGGGCCTGACCATAGTCGCCGTGCGCGCCTTCATAAACGAAAACGGCTACGCCAAGCTCCACATCGCCCTCGCGAAGGGTAAGAAGGAATACGACAAACGCGCCACCATACGCGAAAAGGACGTCCGCCGCGAACTCGAACGCTCATAAACACTCAATTATTGTCTCCCGGTGACGCATTTCGGGATTATGTGTGTTGATATATATGGACTAGAATCAATCTGAGTTATGAAAAAGATAATTGTTATCCTTCTCGTGTGTTTGACGGCAGTCTCGATGAATGCCCAGAGCAAATTCATCAGGTCCTTTGAACTGGCGGCAGGTTGCGGATTCAGCGGCGGCCCTATCCCGACAGTATATCCAGAGTATGTCTTCAACTATGATTTGGGGCACGGGCTAACCGTGGGCGCAGGGCTTGGCCTTCAGTTTGCCCGCAACCTCGATTCGGACTACACTAATGATAAGGGCAACTCAAAACAGTATTTTCCAGAATTTTCTTTTCCCGCATTCCTTCGCTTCGGTTACACTGAGAACAATCTCTTCACCCGCCTGGATGTCGGTTATGCACTTATCAGCTTCGTCATTGACGAAAACTATGTGCCATATCCGTGGGGCTCATACAGAGGCTTTTTCTTCGAGCCGCAGGTCGGCTATAAACTCGGCGAAAAACGTGCTCTTGCCCTCGGAATCCTTATGCACCAGAACAGCTTCGTGATGGCGCAAGTATTCACCGAAACAAACGCAGACTCCGGATCTCCCGTCACCCACACATATTCCAGGACTATCAGAGGCCTCGTTCCCGCAATCACCCTCCGCTACATCCGCACCTTCGAAAAGCGCAAGAAGTAATCCTATCCGGATTCTACTCCAGTTCGGACAAATCCGACGGGTACCAGGTCACGGCGTAAACGGCAGTGTGGTCACCGATAATGTAGAGACCGCCATTGGGTTTACCGTTGCTGCCGAGTCCGCGCAGATGCTCCAGACGTTCTTCGGTCAGGACGGCGTAAAGCACCGTCATTCCCGGATCAGGATATGTGCGGAACAGATAATCGTGAGCGCCTTCGGAATCGATGGTGAAGCCGGCTATCAGATGGCTTTCGTAGTTCCAGTCGCAGCCGAAGTAAATCACCAGATAGCCCTTGGAAACGGTATTCCAGTCGATACGGCCATTTGCCAGGTCGGTCATTGCGATCGATCCGCCGTCCTGCGTGACAAGCTGATGCTTGCCCTGCCACAGCACGACCTCTTCAGGATCGAAATCCAGCACGGGCACTTCCACGCCCGGCTCGGTCGGTTCCTGGGTGATGGTCAGCACCTTCGTCTGGCGGCCTTCGTCGTAGGTGAAGGTGACGTGACCCGTGCGCGTGTACCCGGTGTTGTTGGCCTCCACTCCGAGCCAGGCGAGCTCCGGATCATCATCGTCCATCTCCACCTCGATCCAAGGATCGGTCTTGACCGTCCAGTCGCAGTTGGTGCGGATATGGAAGGTGCCGACTCCGCCCTTTGCAGGCATCGAGAACGAAGTCTGGATGTCCAGCTCGAACGAAGCCACATAATCCTTGACCACGTCGTTGAGCCTGTAGAGCCAGGGAGCGCGGGTGTACTTGCTGATCCTTGAACCGGGCGCGCCGATCGGGCAGCAGCTCACCACCACGGTGTCGCCCACCGCGATGTCGATGTCGCCTTCGGCAAACGCCTGCGCGCCGAGGTAGTACGGGCCGGAGAGCTCCATATCGAAGGCCGAGGCCCTGTCGTCGGAGACATAGAAGACCGCCTTGCCGCTGCTGTACGGCCTGGCCACGCCGGTCACGACGCCCTTCACGTAGAGCTGCGCCTTGCTGGCCATACCCTCCGGCAGGAGGTTGGCGATGGTAACCGCAGCCGCGACGTTGTAGGGATCTTCCCTCGTGCCCTGTCCGGTGAGCTCGGGATCCACGGGAACGTAGGACTCGGTGCCGTTGAGCTCGGCCAGGTAGGTCTTTCCGGGCACGGTGTGGCGGTAGCTGCCTTCGTTGACCATAGCGCCGTAGACGACCACTTCGTCCGCGAAGTACAGCGAATAGCAGCCGATAGTCCACTCTTCGTCGTCCAGGTAATGCGTGCCGAGCACGTCGATGCTGCTGCCGAAGCCGCGCGAGCTGGTGGAGAGCACGAACGAAGCGCATCCCGTCTTCAGCGAGAACTGCGAGATCACGGATAGCACACGGCCCTTGATGTAGACACGGTCGATGCTTTCCACGCCTATTTCCAGATTGCCGGCGGCCAGCCAGGCGCCCACGACGTCGAACGGTTCGAACATAGTTCCACTTCCGTGGTCAGGCGCTTCCCCGACAGGAGCGAGCTCGCTCTGGGTCAGCAGGTGGCAGCGCTCGTCCGCCGAATAACCGGTATACCAGCCCTGAACTTCCACCTCGCCGTCGCCGTAGACAAACAGCTCTTCGGCCAGGACCGCGGGGACTTTGTAGGCCGTGCCCGCAGGCGAAGTAACGTAGTAGCGGTCGTTGCCGTCGAACACCACTCCGAGCGTTCCGCGCACCGTCACCGGCACTGCGGACTTGGAGTAGACAGAAGTCATAGCAATATCGGAAACATCCGTGTACTCAATCTCCGGGAGCACGCTGTCTTCGAGCTTCTTGTATGTGGCATCCTTCAGGATCCTCTGCCCGTCCACGGTCGAGGACACGCCTGACACGGTCACCACGGAACCGGCAGTGAGGCCGGCGGCCATAGCTTCGGACAGGATCACCCTGAGACCGTCCTTGCCATTGTCCGAGAGCACGAAGCCGTCGGAAGCGAGGCTGCAGACAGTCGAGCGGCTCACCGTCACCTCAACGCCGTCCGGGATGCGGCGCAGCACATCTTCGACAGTGGCGTTGCCGTCGTCCAGCAGCGTGAACAGAATAGTGTTGTCCTTCGCATTCAAGGTGATGGAGTAGAAGCCGCTTTCACTGACAATCACTCCGGGCATTTCCGTCACCACGAACTTGTACGGCTCACCAGGAACCATAGGCACGCCGTCCACGCCGCCGTAGACGGTAGCGCTTCCGTTCCTGACACTAACCACGCGCATATCCGTGCCGGGCTTGATGAAGAGCCTGTCTATGCCGTAAGTGAGGCCGGGGCCTATGTAATAGAAATCGTGGATGACCTGTTCCGGAATATCGGTCACGTCGTAGAGATACCACTTCTCGTTCGGCACCAGGCAGATGGTCTTCTCCCTGCTGTCGAACATAAACTGGTATGAGCCGCCTTCTTCCAACACGAGGCCGCATCCGCCCATCACGAGCGGGACCACGTCGCCGGGAAGTATCTTCACGTCCACCGTGCCGTCTTCCGGCCACTCCGCGCCGAGCAGTTCGGCGTATTCCGTGTGGCCGTCCATAGTCACATAGAACTCGGCATTGTCCGGGAGCTCCTCGCCGGGAGCGAGGCAATACATATCGGAAACCTCGCTGACCCTGGTCATTGCGCTGACGTAATTCATCCAAGTGCGGAAGATGCCCCAGGTCTGCTGATATGGTTCGAGGAACGCGTCGTCGGAAAGCCAGTCGAAGATGCGGAGCGAGAACTCGATGTCCAGCACGCCGTCTTCGCGGACAGAAACCCTTGCAAAGTAACGGCACCCGGCCTCGAAGGAGTAGTCTTCCTTCAGGCCCGCAGTTCTGGTGGTGCCGTCTTCGCAGGTCATAGTCAGGGTAGGATTGACCTTCTGCGGAGGCAGAATGACCGACCACAATTCGCCGCCTTCATCGTCTTGCACCCGGCCGGCTTTCACCGAACCGGGGTTGGAAACGGTGCCTGAAGCGAGGTCCATAGTCAGGGCGATGCCGTCAACGGAGATCGAGCGCACCTTGGCCGCAAGCGCCTTCGACAGCTCGAAGTCGAGCCGCGCGAAGCGGTGAGACATAACCACGGAGACACTGTCGAAAGCAGGTATCAGGGTGCTTTCGGACATCTGGAAATCGGATGCGCGGTAATTCTCTTCCGTAGACTGGTCTTGCTGCACTGACACTGAACTGTTGTCGATGAAGTTCAGCCCTTCCACGTAAGGATGGGTCGCGAAGAATGCCGTGGGCTCAGTCTGATCCTTCAGCCAGTGGATAGGGGCCCTGGAACTAAGTATTCCATTGTTAACCGTGTAGAGCGCGTTGGTCACGTCAAGCGGTTCTTCGGCGAAGATGCCGAAGGTGTCGCCGTCCGCAAAGCCCCACGCCGAAGCTGATTTCGTCTCGAACTGGGCGCCGCTTATGCGGAAGCGGACTTCGAGCGGACTGCCGGCGGAAACTCCGGCCTCCTTTTCCATAACGGAGGAGCAGGATGCGGCAAGAAGTGCCGCGGAAATCACCAATAATATCTTTTTCATATCCTGAGCCTCCTATTCTTCAACGCGTTTATTCCAGGTCTGTGGGAAGTAGAGCGGGCCCCAGTAAGCGCCCGCGATCCTGCCCTTGTAAGTTCCTTCCGTCTGCACGACTCCGACCAGGCTGGAGTACGAGACCACCAGGTCGCAGAAGCGCCCGCCACGAAGGAGTATGGACGATCCGTCTTCGGAAATCTTTCCGTAGAAAGCGACCGAATTAGGATAGGAATCATCCAGGAGAGCTCCGGCCACCACCCCGTCCGGAGTGAGATAGACCGAATACACATAGGAGTAGAGCAGCAGATCGCTTAAAGTGCCTTCGCCGGCCTTCTGGTAGTAGACCTCGAAGCCTCCGGAAGCGCGGTCGAACCGGGCCTTCACCGGATAACCGTCTATGTTGATCAGATAACCTCCGGCATTGTCCGAGGTGATCTCTATCTGCAGAAGCTGGGATTCATCGGCGTAATCCCACATACCGAGATACTTGTCGTAGTAAGCGGCGTAAGTGCCGGCGGAATAGCTTTCCTTCAATTCCACGACCAGGGTGGTGTCCGCGAGGTCGAAGGTGACGGAGTAGCGCCCGGCATCCGAGAGCCGCAGGCCGAAACCTTCGGGCTCCATCTTCACTTCGTGTTTGCTTGAGGCGCCCGTGAAATTCAGGGTCGGTTTCTCCTCTGACGAGCCGACGTATGAATCCCACCTGCGGTCGTGGCGGAGGATGAATTCGCCTCCGGCGTAGTCGAAATCGAGCGTGAACACGCCTTCGTCCGCCTTAAGGAAGCGGAACTCCTTGTTCTCGTTAGGGATGAAGAGTGTCCACATCCCCTCGCCGTCGGGGGCGCCCACGTTCTCGCCGAACTGCTCGTCGTTGTCGGGAGTCCAGGCGGACACGTCCACGAGGATGTCCGAAGCCGGGATATCGCCGGTGAGGTCAACGGAGCCGGAGTACTGGTGCCCGGCTTCCATATAGTTACGCTTGAGCGAACCGCTGACGCTGTAGTTCACAGTCTTGCCGGTCGATGTGGTGATAACCACTTTGTAGCTCATATTCTGCGCAGGAAGAATGGCGTTCCAGGTCGAAAGGCGGTAGTCTTCCTGCCAGTCTTCGGATATCTTGCCCATACGGACAGTTCCCCGTTTGCCCACCGCCGTGACGGCGGCGTGCAGGTCCAGCCCGACGTGCGCCTTGCCGTAGACGTCCGCGATGAAAACGTCTTCCACGTTGTCCTCGAAGGCCGCCAGCACTTTCAGCTCGAAGCGGCAGAGTTTGTGGATGAAGTTAAGCGGAACGGTTTCGTAGTCGGGGTAGGCCGGAGTCTCGGCCATCATAAGGTCGGAAGCGGCATACAGGTCCGGAGTGCTCTGATCGGCATTGACCGAGAAAATGTTCTGGTCAGAGTCGATATCCCACTCCGCACGATAGGGGTAGACCGCGAGGAACGGGACGGCGGTCGAAGCGGCGATGCCTTCAGGCCAGCACACGTCGTGTTCGGGAATCAGCTGCCCGCGGCCGTAAGTCATCTTCACGTTGTAGTCGTCGATAGGCGAGCCGGCGAAAAGTGACACCGTGTCGCCTTTGTCGAAGGATGTGCCCGTCACCTTGGTAGTGAAGCGCTCCAGGTTGGTCGTGAAGCGTATGGCCTTCGAAGCCTGTGCGCCCTCGTCATTGACGGAGCAGGCGCCCGCCGTCATCACGGCGACAAGCGCCATAAGCAGATTCTTAAAGTGTCTCATACTTCACTATTCCTTCGTCCGGGTAGAACCAGACATTTAACAATCCTTCGTAGTCTGCCAGTTCCCATCTGCCGCCGAAGGAGATCGGCCAGCAGTTGTCGTAGGCGCCAATGCGCTGGGGAATCATAAGGGTACAACCGAAGTAAATCCTGGTGTTGTTTTCAGAGGCCAGCTGGAAGCAATCTCCCTGCCGGTAGTCCTTAATGGTGGCGAGGAACTCTCCGGGAAGAGTCTCCGTCATAACTATCCATCGCCCGTCTTCTTCATTTGCGGGAAAAAAGGCCAGACGCCAGCCGGCCCGGGCGCCCATTTGGGCGTTCGAGAATCGCATTTCTCCGCCTTCTTCCCAATCCACAGCCTTCAATATGAATTCATATTCCTCGGAGGCAAATTCCGGATTCTCTATTGTGAGGGTCTGGGCATACTGCTTTCCGGAAACGTATTCTCCTCCCTCGCAGTTGAAGCGGAACGTCTTTCCGGATTCGAGGATTACGACCACCTTCAGCTCTCTGACAGTCTGGGGCGGGAAGAGCAGCGAGGCCACCGACGAGAAGCCCTCGCCGGCTACCATAATTGGACGGAAGAACAGGTCTTCCGCCCTGCCTGACGCCGCGCCCACCGACATCTTGTCCAGATCCACCGATGCGGCGGGAGCGATGCCTGAAATAAGAACGTCCTTAATCATCTCACCGGCCTTATTGTCCAGGGTGAGCACCAATTTGCTCATTTTGTGCGAGAACTGAAGCGGCACTCCGCCGTCCAGAGGACCGGCCTCCGCAGAAGCGATAAGAAGGTCGCCTGCCGAATAGTCCGCAGCTTCCCGCTGGTCTGCTTTCACCTCGAACTTGAAAGACGTGGTCTTGAGTTCGGGGTTATAGGGATAATAGGCGGTGAACTTGGTCTTGCCCGTCTTGCCGGCAGCGAAAAAGAGGGCTTTCTCAGCCGTCAGTTTTCCATCTTTCCAGGTGAGTTTTTCGTTGGTAAGGTTCATCGGAGCTCCAGCGAACAGGCCTATCATATCGCCGTCTTTGAACCCAGAGTTCTCCGAGCCGGATTCCGCGAAAGCGATGGCGAGGTCGAGCGCGCCCTGAGTCACCGTCAGCTGCACCGGGTCAGCCCCGGCGGCTTTCACGGTCACCACGCTGGAGCGCGGCGTGCCGGTGACGTTCGGCGCGGCGGAGAAGACTATCTCATAGCTTCCGGGCTTGCCATTATCCGGCTTTGCGGACAGCCAACTATCCACGATTTGGAGACTCCACGTGCTTGGAACATCCAGTTGCAGGCTCGCTTCTCCTCCTTCTTCCGGGATGGTCACTTCTTTGGCTTCCATATTGATGACGAGTTTTTCGTCGTCACCGCACGAAACCGCTCCGAAGACAACCATAGCGAGAAGCGCCGCCGCTTTGAACAGAATCGGTTTTTTCATATAAGGTCAATCACTTATCTAGGTATAAAGGTCATACCGACGGACTCGCAGCCGCCGTCGGTGTCTGGGCGGTCGCCGACCAGGGCGCAGCGCGCGGGGTCGGCGCCGAGCGACGCGCAGGCGGCGCGGAACACGTCCGGGCAAGGTTTGAAGCCCCCGAGGGAGGGAGCGTCCAGCAGGGCGTCGAAGGCCGCCGGATTCCCTCCGAGGGCTGCAAACTTCTCCCGGACGCAGTCATAGTCGGAAAGAATCGCGATCTTGCACCCGGCTGCCTTGAACATACGGGCTTTTGCCAGCACTTCTTCGTCCAGCGAATAATGGGTTTTCAGCGCATAGGCCATCTCCGACATAAACCATTCGTAGTACCAGGCGCGCACGGCCTCGGGCGTTATTTTCGCCCGGAGGGCTATCCCGATGAACAGGTCTTCGAGCCCCGCTTTGTGGCCGGCGAAAAGGCGGCGGACCTTCCGCTCGTATGCCATCAGCCGAAGGCACATCAGAGGCATCCTGGGTCCGCCCGCACGCAGCCGGCCGCGGCATAGCGCAGCCCATATCATACGCGCTTTAAGGCCCCTTTTATTGTAAAGGGTGCCGTCGAGGTCGAAAAACACGACCTCGAACATCCCCGTATTAACTCCTGATGCCACCGAACTGATTTACGAGTATGTCGCTGACTTCCGCGATACGGGCCTGCAGTTCCTGCTGGGTCGTTGCCTCGCAGATGAATCTCAGATAAGGCTCCGTGTTCGAAGGGCGGACATTGAACCACCAGGTCGGGTACTCCAGACGGAATCCGTCGAAGTCCATAAACTTCTCGGGCTCTCCCAGCTCTGCGCGGAAATGATCGCACACGGCTTTCATCGCGCCGGCTTTGTCTTCCAGCCTGAAATTGATCTCGCCTGAATTCTCATATCCGGCGATCTCGGCAATCTGCTGGCTGAAGGTCTTGCCCTCTTTCTTCAGGGCGGCGACTATGCGCAGGACTATCATCGAAGCGAGAAGTCCGCTGTCCGAGTAGAAGAAATCCTTGAAGTAATAGTGGCCCGCCAGTTCGCCTCCCCAGAGGCCGTCGATCTCGCGGAGCTTCGGAGCGGCGAAGGCGCGGCCCACCCTCCAGGTGTGCACGTCCGCATTATACTTCGCCAGGTATTCGGCCACAGCCTTCGAGCTGCGGATCTCCTGCAGCACGAGCGGATTCTTCGCGCCGCGCTCGTCGCAGAAGTACTTCGCCATCATAGCGATCACGAGGTCGGGAGCCACGAAATCACCTTTCTCGTCCACGAACATCACGCGGTCTGCATCGCCGTCGTAGATGACGCCCACGTCCGCCTTCACCTTCTTCACCAGCTGCCTCAGCGGCTCCACGTTCTTCGGCACGAGCGGATTCGGCTCGTGGTTCGGGAAGCGGCCGTCCAGCGTATCGAAAAGATAATGGGGCTTCTCGCCGTAGATCTCCTTCGCGAAGAGGTTGGACATACCGTTCGAGAGGTCGAACGCGATATTGAGGTCGCTATAGTCCCCTTTGTACTTCAACATAAAGTTGATATAGTCTTCGTGGATGTCTTTCTGGTACACGGTTCCGCGCTTCGCGGCGATGGGGGTCTCGCGGCCCTCTTCGATCCACTCCTTGATCTGGCCCAGGCCGGCGTCGTAGCCCACCGGCAGCGCGTTCTCGCGGGAGACTTTCATTCCGTTGTACTCGGCCGGGTTGTGCGACGCCGTGATCTGCACGGAAGCGTTGAAGCCGTAGTTGGCCGTGGCGAAATAGACCATAGGCGTGCTGCTCAGGCCGATGTCGTAGACGTCCGCGCCCGCGTCGGTTATGCCCTTGATGAGGTTATCGTGGATCTCGTCCGAAGAAGTGCGGCAGTCGCGGCCCACGAGGACCTTGTCCGTCTTCAGGAGTGAAGGAAGAAAATATCCCACCTTGTAGGCTGTGGTTTTGTCGAAGTCGACTCCGTAGATACCACGGATATCGTATGCGTGAAATGCTCCCATTGTTGTGTTATTTAATTCGTGATTTGTAATGTGTCGAAACTTTGCCCTTCGCGATTCCGATAAGCTTGCTCGAAAGCATCTTGCGGCGGATGGGCGGAACGAGGTCCGTGAACAGCACGCCGTCCAGGTGGCTCATTTCGTGCTGTATCATACGGGCGCCGAATTTGTCGAAGGTCTCCTTGACTTTCTTCAGGTCTTCGTCGTAGTATTCTATAGTGATTGTCTCCGGGCGTACGACGTCCGAATAGATTCCGGGCACGCTGAGACAACCCTCGGAATACTCGCATTTCTTTTCGGATTCTTCCAGCACGACCGGATTGATGAGCGTGCGCTTGAAGCCCTTCAGGTAGGGGAAAGTGTCCGCGACTTCGTCGCCGTCCACTATCAGCACCCTCTTGGACACCCCGATCTGGGGCGCCGCAAGGCCGCAGCCTTCGCTCACTTTAAGCGTGTCTTTCAAATCCTGCACGAGGGCCGCGATGCCCTCTTTGTCGGAAAGGTCCACCGGCTCCGCCTTGCGGCGCAGCACCTCGGAACCATATAGGTAAATAGGTTGTATCATTTCTTTTTATCCAGATAACTTTGAAGGATTATCGCCGCGCTGATCTTGTCTACCTCCTTTTTGTCGCGCCTTCTGGACGCCTTCATACCTCCGTCTATCATCGCCCTGTGCGCCAGCACCGAGGTGAAGCGTTCGTCTTCGCGCACTATCGGCACTCCGGGGAAAGCCTTCTCGAGTTTCGCGATGAAAGCCTCGACCTCCGGAGCGGTCTGTGCCGGCTCGCCGCTCAGGTTAAGAGGCCACCCGATTACAATCTTCACGATGGTCTCGGAGGCGGAGTATTTTTGGAGATATTCTATTATCTTTGCAGACGGCAATGTCTCCAGGGCAGAAGCGAATATCTGCAGGGGATCGCTCACAGCAAGGCCCGTGCGCGCGCTCCCGTAGTCTATTCCTATTATTCTGTCCATATTGCGTAAAATTAATCAAAAAGAATGGGAAGACAAAATAAGATTAAGCGCTACCGCCTCACCCTGACCAACGACGAAACGCACGAGAAGGTGTATTCGTTCCTGGTTACCCGCGTGGGATTCCTGGTAGCCGTGGTTCTCAGCCTCTGCTCGCTGGTGGGAGGCATCTATGCCTTGGTGGTCTTCACCCCTCTGAGGCACACCGTGCCGGGCTATCCGGATGCCAACTTCCGCCGTCAGGCGATCAAGAACGCCATCAAGATCGACTCTCTCGAGACTGCGATGACCCGCTGGCAGATGTACTCCGAGAACCTCTCGAGGGTGCTTGCCGGCGAACAGACTCTCATTCTGGACAGCATCATAAAAGACAACAGCGCCAATTACCTCCAGCGCGAGAACGAAGCGTATCTGAAAGCACGCGACTCCGTGCTGAGGGCGAAGGTGAACAAAGAAGAAGCCTACGGCGTGTCGGCGGGCGCGAAACGCCACCTCCCCATCGAGGGCGTGCATTTCTTCACCCCGCTGAAGGGTGTTATCTCCAACGGCTACGATATGGCCTCTCACCCCGCAGTGGACATCACCGCCCCGAAGAACAGCGTCATCAAGGCCATCCTGGACGGATCGGTGGTCTCGGCCGGCTGGAGCGACGAATATGGATACACCATCACGATCCAGCACGAAGGCGACATCCTCAGCACTTATAAACACAACAGCAAGCTTCTGAAGAAGCAGGGCGACAAAGTCACGGCCGGCACCCCCATAGCCCAGGTGGGCAACACGGGTTCGCTGACCACCGGAGCGCACCTCCATTTCGAGCTCTGGTATAAGGGCGAAGCGATCGACCCGACCAAATACATTTCGTTCTGATGGCCTCCAGACGCAGAATAGCCATACTCGGATCCACCGGCTCGATCGGCACGCAGGCGCTTGACGTGATCAGGCGTCACCCGGACCTGTTCGAGGTCCAGTTGATCAGCGCTTACAAGAGCATAGATCTGCTTTGCGAGCAGGCCCGTGAGTTCGACGTGAACAATGTGGTCGTCTGCGACGAGAGCCTCTATTCAGATCTCGCGGGACGTCTGGCGGACACCGATTCGAAGGTTTTCGCCGGCACGGACAGTCTCTGCGAACTCGTTCGAAGCGCGGATGTGGACATAGTGGTCGGCGCGATGGTGGGATTCAGCGGCCTGCGGCCGACTCTGGCGGCTCTCGAGGCCGGCAAGGTCGTAGCCCTTGCCAACAAAGAGACGCTGGTTGCCGCAGGCGCGGTGGTCACCAGGACTATGCGCGAGCACAATGCCGTGATCCTGCCCGTGGACAGCGAGCATTCCGCCATTTTCCAGTGCCTTCTCGCAGCGCAGGGCAATGAACTCAAGCGCATCCATCTAACGGCATCAGGCGGGCCTTTCCGCACCTGGCCGCGCGAGAAGATCGCCGCCGCCACTGCAGCGGATGCCCTGAAGCACCCGAACTGGGATATGGGCGCGAAAGTCACCATCGACTCCGCCACTATGATGAACAAGGGCTTCGAACTCATCGAGGCCTGCTGGCTTTTCGACGTCACGCCGGATATGGTTAATGTCCTCGTGCACCCGGAGTCCATCATCCACTCTATGGTGGAGTTTGAAGACAACGCGATTATCGCCCAGCTGGGTTGCCCGGATATGCGCGAGCCGATAGGTTTTGCTCTTTCCTTCCCTGCCAGATTGTCAGTCGGCAATAAGCAGATAGATTTCGCGCAACTGGCCGATCTGCATTTCGAGGCCCCCGATTCTTCGCGTTTTCCCAACCTGGAACTCGCCAGGGAGGCTTTCAAACGCGGTGGAAACATCCCCTGCGTGCTGAACGCGGCGAACGAAGTGGCAGTGCGCGCCTTCCTCGAAGGCAGGATTTCTTTCTACGGCATCACCGACCTTATTGAAAAGTGTCTGGACGGTGCGACTTTTGCAGCTGATCCCTCGGCCGGCGACATCTTCGCCACTCACGAAGAAACCATCCGCCGCGCCAAAGAATTACTCTAACTGTTATGGTTGCGCTGTTCAAGGCTCTGCAAGTGATACTTGCACTGTCCATCCTCATCATAGTCCACGAATTCGGACATTTCCTTTTCGCGAAGCTTTTCGGCATCAGGGTCGAGAAGTTCTACCTGTTTTTCGACGTTGGCGGCAAGGCGCTCCTGCGCTTCCGCATCGGCGAGACGGAGTTCGGCATAGGCTGGCTGCCTTTCGGCGGCTACTGCAAGATTGCCGGTATGGTCGACGAATCAGTGGATATGGCCCAGCTAAAGCGTGACCCCCAGCCGTGGGAGTTCCGCACGCATCCGGCGTGGCAGAGGCTGCTCGTGCTTGCGGGAGGCGTGCTGTTCAACTTCATCTTCGCCGTGATTATGTACAGCGTGATCTGCGGCATATGGGGCACGGCCTACATCAGCAACCAGGATTCGGCGGTCTACCCCAACGATCTGGCGCGCGAAATGGGCTTCCTGCCGGGCGACCGTATCCTCAAGCTGGACGACTATGTCCCCGAAGATTTCGGAATGCTCCAGGCGGATCTGGCGCGAAGGGAAGTCCGCTGCGCCACCGTGCTGCGCGGGCAGGACACCGTAAGGCTCTATATCGACCAGTCGATGATAGGCGAGGTGCTGAATTCTCCGCTGATGTTCGACCTCGCGATGCCGTTCGTCGTGGATTCGGTGGCTTCCTCCACTAACGCTGGTGTGCTCGCGAAGGGCGACGAGGTGCTTCGGATCGACGGGCGCGACGCCCGTTACCTGCAGGACGCCTCCCCCATTCTGGCGGAACACGCCGGGCAGACGGTGAGCGCTATGGTCCGCAGGGGCTGCGTCATCTCCGAGGTGCCGCTGCAGGTGGACACGGCCGGCCGGCTAGGCATCCTGCTGACCCCTCCGGTGGTGAAGCGGCAGAGCTACGACGGGCTGGATGCCATCCCGGCCGGCCTACGCAAAACCGGAGCCACCATCAAAGGCTATCTGAGCGACCTCAAGATGGTGTTCAAGCCTTCCACGGGAGCCTATAAGTCGGTGGGCAGCTTCATCGCCATCGGCCAGGTGTTCCCCAAGAAATGGGACTGGTACCAGTTCATCAACATCCTGGCGCTGCTCTCCATTATGCTCGGCGTGGTGAATCTCATCCCCATTCCGGGCCTGGACGGCGGACATATAGTGTTCACTATTTATGAAATGATCACCGGCCGCAAGCCTTCGGACAAGTTCCTTTACATTATGCAGTTGATAGGTATGGTGCTTATCTTCGGGCTTATGTTTCTGGCTTTCGGCAACGATATAATGCGATTGATACGATGAAAAAGTTATTTGTTTTGGCTATGGCGTGCGCGCTGTTTGCCGGCTGCAAACGCACCGCCCCCCTGCTCCCCAACGTGAGCGGCAAGGCGGGCGAAGTACTTTGCGTGATTGAAAAGGCCGACTGGGACGGCGCCCTCGGCGAGGCTGTCCGCGACATCCTGGAGGACGAGTATCCTTTCCTTCCCGTGAAGGAGTACCGTTACACCGTGACCCATATCACTCACGCAGGCTTCGAGTCTGATATGTTCAGGGTGCACCGCAACATCGTTTTCTTCGACATTCATCCCAGTAACAATTACCCGGGTGTGCAGCTCATCCAGAACAAATGGGCGAAACCTCAGTGCGTCCTGCTTGTGAGGGGACGCACGTCGGAGCAGGCCGATTCAGTCTTCCGGGCCAATTCCGAGTTCGTGATCGGCGCCATCGAGCAGGCCGAGCGCAACAGGGTCATCGCCAATACCCGCCGCTACGAAAACGCAGATGTCTTTCCCAAGGTTTCCGCTGTCTTCGGCGGGTCCGTCCACGTCCCCACCGGTTACAAGCTCCGCAAGATCAACCACGATTTCGCGTGGATTGCCTACGACCGTCAGAAGGTTACCCAGGGCATCTTCGTCTACCGCCTGCCTGTCATAGGCGATGATTTCGACAATGACCGCATCATAGAAAGGCGCAACGAAGTGATGAAGGCGAACGTTCCCGGAATGTTCGACGGCACCTATATGATCACCGGAGATTTCTGGAGGCCGCAGACCAGATTCCTCAGGTACCAGGGATTGAGCTTCGCCGAGACCCACGGTATGTGGGAAGTTCAGGGCGACTATATGGGAGGTCCCTTCGTGTCGCACTCTTTCTACTCTCCGGACGGCTCCGAAATCATTGTTGCGGAGGCCTGGGTATATGCCCCTAAATACAATAAGAGGCAGCTTCTGAGGCAGGTTGAATCGCTTCTTTATTCCTGGGAATGGAAGACTGAATAAAATAATTGTTTTGTAAAAAATTATTTCTATCTTTGCAGTCCTTTTGGTGGGTTCGTATAACGGCTAGTACTCAAGATTTTCA
This sequence comes from Bacteroidales bacterium, assembly GCA_017538685.1. The sequence continues at coordinate 15,718 of JAFYIK010000078.1, forward strand.
TTCTTGCAATAGGAGTTCGATTCTCCTACCCACTACGAAAAAAATATAAAAAAGTACAATAATGGCAAACACAGCTTCAGCAGACAAGGCCGCTCGTCAGGGCGAGAGGC
>JAFYIK010000079.1 GCA_017538685.1 Bacteroidales bacterium
ACCACTAATGAGTATTACTCACTGTAAAAACACAGAGAATAACCAAATGCGTCTCCAAATAGAGAAAAATGTGTAGGAGATGTCAGTCCTTTTCCAGGAGAGAATGAATCAGGGATTGATATCGATTCGGATTCCGCCGGTTATCGAGAACATCAGAGGGTGGACGGAACGATATGTCTCCAACGCGCTGTGCTCTGACGGCACCGTCCAGCTTAGTTCCGGTTCCAGATAAAGAGCGAAGGTATCATTTAGTTTCAGCTGAACGCCTCCTGCGCCAAGCAGTGAGAATTCATAACCTTCATAGATGGTTGCTCCTATCAGATGCTCCCCCTCGACTCCACCGCCGACATAGACGTCGAGCCATCTGCCGGAGGCAATTGTATAGTCAAGGCGAAGGGGAATTCCAAGATATCGGGCAACCTGTTTTTTTTCTCCGGACAGCGAATAACCAATCTTTGATGTATAGGCAGAGTATTCCAAGCCGCTTGTAAGTTTCAACCTGTCATTCAAAGGCATCCTCACCGATAAACCGATTCTAAAAGGAAAATAGTGCGTATTTTTCCCCGTCAACACGTCTTTAGGTGCCGGCTGTTCCGGCTCCTCGTTTGCTGACACCTTGCCCGGGGATGTATCCGAAATCCCGGCGCTCGAGCCAAGATTTGCGACAAATGCCAAGAGACCGCCTCCTGCGAAAGCGCCACTCGCGGAGGCGACCATTATTTTCGCCGGTTTTGAGAAAGTTCCACTCGAGATCATAGGAGAGAATGATTTCTCCGGGACGATCTCAATGGTCTTTGAAACCAGGGAATCGTCAGCTTGTGTGGTGATACTATCCTGTGTTTCCAAAGCAGCCGGGGTTTCTTCGGGGGTAGCGTCATCAGGTACATCCGTCGAATCAACGACTACAACTGCAGTCTCTGTTTGCGTCAAAGAGGCCATCTGCCGGACCGTTTTAATCGTGGCTGGATGACCCTTAGTAGCTTCTGGTATCGTGTCATCCAAATCAATAGAATCTGCAAAGACCACTACGGGCGCCGGTTGATGCTGCTGAATAACCTGTATTTCGGCATCCGGCACGAAAGGCTTTCGAAGGATCAGGAGAGCTGCCAGGCCGAGCGCCACCGCGGGAATAATCACCCACACCAGAGGTGTGTGCACAGCCGTAGGGACCGGTGCAACATTGCCCCGTCGGGCGAGAAAGTCGGCAAAGAAGCTTTCAGGAAGATCGCCGGCAGGCTCTTCCATCTTTTCTCTGACTATGTCTTCCCATTTTTTCATTATTCTGACTCCTTCAAATAATGCTTGATTCTTTCTTTCAGTTGTTTCCTTGCTTTCGCCAGCGTGCTTGTGGAACCCCTTTCGCTGATTCCCAGCATCCTGCCTATCTCCTTATGAGAATACCCGTCAATGCAGTACAAATTGAAAACGCTCCTTCGCAAATCGGGCAATTCCGCTATCCATTCCAGCAGTTTCTCCTTCGGAATTGAGAGCATCTCCCCCTCAGTGGGTTCTGAAATATCATCCCTCTCTTCAAAGGCCAGGGGGATAAATCTCCACCGATGCCGCTTTATCCTGTTGAGTGCCATATTGATGGCAATCCTGCTTATCCACGCACGAAGGGAACCATCGCCATAATAATTGAAAGTGTCTATCTTTTCGATTGCCCTGACGACCGTCTCAATCATCAGGTCCTTTGCGTCATCATCATTGCCCAAATACCTTCGACAAAGTGTATATACCCCCACTGCATATCTTCTATACAGTTCCTCTTCTGCCATTCTGTCTTTCTGAGAGCAGTACCTGGCCAGCTCCTGCTCATTCAGTTCTTTATACACTCAAGCCATCAAATAAAACTAAAAATGTTTTCTGATATGAAAACACACGAAACGCCGAAATGCGTCTTCGGGTGGCGAAGAATATTCGCCGAGGATATGAGTTGTGAGATTATTTCGCTCTTCCGACCAGTTTTTCGGCGAAATCCTTGAGGGCTTCGGCGCCGCGATTGAGGTCTTTGACGGCCTGCATAGCGCGTTCGCTGTAGCGGAGAATTTCGGCCTTGGCATCGTTATCAACTCCGTTCGCGGTGTAGATTGATTTGACTGTCGCGATCTTCGCGGCCTTCTCCTCCGGCGTTTCCGCAGGAAGGCCCATAGCTTCTATGAAGGCCTTTTTGTCCGAAGTCTTCTCCAAAGTACGTACCGTGAGCCAGCTCTTTTTCTTATTAACTATATCGCCGCCTATCGGTTTGCCGAAAACCTTTTCATCGCCGAAGGCATCCAGATAGTCGTCCGCAACCTGGAAGGCCATACCGAGTTCGTAGCCGTAGTTGTACAGCGCCTCGCAGTCCTTTTCAGGAGCACCTGCTATGAGTGCGCCCATCTTCGCTGAACACGCGATGAGAACCGCGGTCTTCAGGCCTATCATCTGCGAGTACTCAGCCATCTTCACTTCCGGCCTGTTCTCGAACTCCATATCGTACTGCTGACCTTCGCAAACCTCGGCTGCGGTCTTCGAAAAGAGATCCAGCGCAGCGCCGACCTTGTCTGCCGGCGCCTTCGCGAGGCGCTTGTACGCGTCGATCTGCATAACGTCTCCGCTCAGGATCGCAGTGTCTTCGTTCCACTTCTTCCACACCGTGTCCTGGCCCCTTCTCAGCGGAGACCTGTCCATAATGTCGTCGTGGATGAGCGTGAACGTGTGGAACACCTCCAGCGCCGCCGCCGGTTCGAGTATGCTCGCATCGAATCCATCCTTATATAAAGAATAGGTCAGCAAGCATAGCGTCGGCCGGATGCGTTTCCCGCCTATCGCAATCATATACCTGAGGGGATCGTATAGCCCCGCCGGCTCCCTCTCGAACTCTATCTCAGCAAACAGCCTGCTGATTGTCTCTTTAATTGTCTTCGCGTCAGTCATAGTTCTCAAAGATAATCAATTTTTCTGCAACGAAGACCACGGTAATTGCATCTATATTGCAGTTAAATTGGTTATGAAAAAGACATTATACAACATTATTGCCGTCGTGGCGGTGGCTGCGATGGCATTTTCGTGCTCTTCAGCGGGCGATTATTTCGGTGGACTGGCAGATGATAGTATCGGAGGCAGGGAACTTGCCGACGGCGGTATCTATGGTGAGGCCCCGTCTTCTCCCGGCGAAGGCGGTTATGTGGAAGGAAATGGAAACCAGGGCGCCAGCGCCGGACTGCTCACCGCAGGCGAGTGGAACGATCTGGACAACTGGCAGTTCTGGGGCAAGCTGATGCTCTCTCAGGGAGAAGGCTCAGGTCAGCCTGAAGATTCTCTGTTCGTTGCCGGTTATGAGTACTGCCCTTACTGGGGCTTCTACACCGACAAGCGCGTGGCGGTGAAAGTGACCAACGCCGGAGCTCCCGCGGCTGGTGTGAAGGTTGCCCTTAAAGTGGATGGAGACGTGGTCTGGAATGCCGTCACCGACAATCTCGGCGAGGCGAACCTCTGGGTCAGCCTCTTCAAGAACGAGACTCTCGCAGAGGAAGCGAAGCTTTCGATCACGCTGGACGAAGTAGCTCAGGCAGAAGCGCCCGTGATCACGACCTGGTCTTCCGATAGCACTACCTACAATACATATGAAGTGACTAAGTCCGTCACTGCGAAGAAAGCGGACATCGCTTTCTTCGTGGATGCCACAGGCTCTATGATGGATGAAATCGACTTCCTCCAGAGCGATCTTCTTGATATCTTCAAGAAGGTGGAAACCGACCAGAGCGGTACCGAAATCCGCACGGCGGCTCTCTTCTATCGCGACCAGGGCGACGAATATGTCACCAAGTTTAAAGACTTCACCACCGACATCAAGAGCGTGTCCGATTATGTGGGCAAACAGAGCGCAAACGGCGGCGGAGATTTCCCCGAAGCAGTTCATACTGCCCTTGAGCAGGGCCTTCAGAGCCTCCATTGGAATACCGGCGCACGCACCAAGATAGCGTTCATACTTCTTGACGCCCCCGCCCATCAGGATCACGACGGAGTTGTGGAATCACTGCACAACAGCATCGAGTCATATGCCAAGATGGGTATAAAAATTATCCCCGTGGCGGCCAGCGGCATCGACAAACATACTGAGTTTATGCTCCGCTTCTTTGCGGTCGGCACCTCCGGAACATATGTGTTCCTCACCAACGACAGCGGCATCGGCGGAGACCATATCGCAGCAAGCGTGGGCGAATACGAAGTCGAGCACCTCAATGATCTTATTGTCCGCTTGATTAACAAGTATCTTGAATAAAATATTGCGTATCTTTGCTGCCGTATGACAAGCGGAATCGCGACGGTGGTAAAGAACGCGGGCAGTCACTTCCTTTTAAGTGAACTCCCTCAGTGGCGTCTTTTCCCTGCAGTCTTGCGGGGAAAAGTGCGTTTAGAGGCGGGTACAAGCACCAACCCGGTGGCTGTGGGCGACCGTGTGCGCTATGAGTACGAGCTCACGCCGGACGCAGAGCATCCCGCGGTCATCACTGAGATTCTCGACCGCACGAACCACCTTATCCGCAAGTCGGCCAACCTCTCCCGACAGTCGCACGTGATTGCAGCGAATCTGGATATGGCCCTGCTGGTGGTCTCACTTTACTTCCCGGAAGTCAAACTTCCGTTCCTGGACAGGCAGCTCGTCACCTGCGAGATGTTCAAGATCCCGGCGACTATCATTTTAAATAAAGTCGACCTTTATCGCAGCGAGGTTCAGGATGAAGTGGACGCTTTCAAGTCCATCTATGCCAGGGCCGGATATCAAGTGCTTGAGACTTCCGCGAAGACTGGAGAGGGCATTTCCGAACTTCGCGAGCTCTGCCGCGACAGGCTATGCCTCATAAGCGGAGAGTCGGGTGTGGGTAAGTCCTCGCTCATCCGAGCCCTCGACCCGTCGCTGGATCCGAAGGTCGGAAAAATCAGCGCGGCACACCTCCAGGGCAAGCACACCACTTCATTGTACGAAATGTACCCCCTCACAGGAGGCGGATACGTAATCGACACTCCCGGCCTTCGCGGTTTCGGTCTCTATGGCCTCGAGAAGGAGGAAATCCCGAAGTATTTCCCTGAAATGCTTAGGGTTGCGGATAACTGCAAGTTCATTCCCTGCACGCACACGCACGAACCTGACTGCGCCGTGAAAGCCGCGGTCGAAGCCGGTGAAATAGCCCCCGAACGTTACAACTCTTATCTCGGTATGCTCGAAGAGGATACCAAGTTCCGCAAATAATGAACAGCCTGAACAAAGAAATCCTCCGGCTGGCGCTTCCGAGCATCCTGGCAAACATCACCGTGCCGCTGGTCGGCATCGTGGACACCGCCGTGGCCGGTCATCTGACCGGGACGGATGCCGCAGTGGCTATCGGGGCCATCTCCGTGGGGGCTATGTTCTTCTCGCTGCTCTACTGGAACTTCAGCTTTCTGCGCACGGGGACGGGCGGCCTCACAGCCCAGGCCTATGGCGCAGGCAACCAGCGCGAGGTGGCGAAGATCTTCTGGCGCGGGATGGCGCTTTCCGCCCTGGTCGCGCTGTTCGTGCTGCTGCTTCAGTGGCCGTTCCTGAAGGTCGCGGTGCTATGCACCCAGGCCTCGCCCGAAGTGGAAGAGCTCGCGTCGCAGTATTTCTCCATTCGTATCTGGGCCGCTCCTGCGACAATCTCGCTGATGACCTTCAGCGGCTGGTTCGTAGGAATGCAGGATTCGATGAGCTCGATGTGGAAGGACCTGATCGTGAACGGAGTGAACATAGTGGCCAGCATCATTCTTGGCCGCGGAATCGGCAACTGGCCCGGACTGGGATTCGCCGGCATCGCGGTGGGTACGGTCATCGCCCAGTACTGCGGCTTGCTGTTCTGCATAATCGTCTGCCTCGTAAAGTACCGCCGCGTGCTCAGCGCATTCCGCCTGTCCGAACTACCGCAGGCCCTCAGCCGCAGCGAGCTCGGGCCGTATATGCGTATGAACGGTAATCTGTTCCTTCGCGCGTCCGCTATGCTCGGCGTGTACATCGGCTATCCGCTCATCGCCACCACGATGGGAGATATGCTGCTCGCCTGCTCGGCCGTGATGATGGAACTGCTGATGCTGTTCTCCTATTTCACGGACGGCTTCGCCTATGCGGGCGAGGCGCTGGTCGGAAGGTTCATCGGCGCGCGCGACAACGCTTCGATGCGCCGCTCGGTGCGCTACGTGTTCATCTGGAGTATGAGCATCGCGCTTATGTTCATAGGTCTATACTGGGTCGGCGGCGTGCCCGTTCTGCGGCTGCTCACCTCCGATCCATTGGTCGTGCAGGCTTGCTCGGCCTTCCTGCCGTGGCTTATCCTGATGCCGCCGATCGGCTGCGCCGCCTTCACGCTGGACGGCGTCTTCCTCGGTGCCACCGCCTCCAAGCCCCTGCGCGACTCCTGCCTCGCCGCCTTCGCCGCATTCCTCGCCGTGTGGTTCGCGCTGAAATGGATTGTCAATCCGACCGGGAATCTTCCCCTGCACCTTCTGATGGTCGCCTACTTCGCGCACCTTCTCGTGCGCACCGTCTGGCTCGCGCTCAGCTGGAAAACTATACGCGACCTGTAGGAGATTTCTCGACTGCGCTCGAAATGACAAAAAAAGTGTCGAAGATGTCCCTAAAAATGGGACATCTTGTGCGTTTTAGGGGGTATTTTGCTTAAGATGTCCCGAAAAATGGGACATCTTAAACGATGCTAGCAAAAGGATGAGGCCAAAATAGCCTTATTCTTCCATCTCGGAATCCAGGAGTTCGAAATCCAGCAAACGCTGCTCGAGGTTGGCGGATGCGACACGGATGCGGACGGGGTCGCCGAGGCGGTAGATCTTGCGGGTGCGGCGGCCGCGGAGGCGGTACTTGTCCTCTTCGAACTCGTAGAAGTCACCCTTGATTTCGCGAAGAGGGACCATACCCTCGATGTGGGTGGGTTCGATCTCCACATACATACCCCATTCGGTGACGCCGGAGACTTGGCCGTCGAAGATTTCGCCGACGTGGTCCTGCATATACTCCACCAGCTTGTACTTGATGCTGGTGCGCTCGGCGTCGGTGGCGATGGCTTCACGCTCGGAGGCGTGGTCGCACTGGGCGGCATAGTAGTCTTTGTCCTGGCTCTTGCCGTTTGCCAAATAGATAGCCAGCAGACGATGGACCATCAGGTCCGGGTAACGGCGGATAGGCGAAGTGAAGTGGGTATAGTCCGCGAAGGCGAGGCCGTAGTGGCCGATGTTGTCCACACTGTACTTCGCTTTCGCCATCGAGCGGAGGGCGATTTCGCGGAAGGCGTCGGCTTCGGGACGGCCGGCGGCACGCGTCAGGAGGTCGCCGATTGCATTGGCGGACCCGCGGCCTTCGAGCTCGGTGCCCATCGTGTAGCCCATACTCTTCGCGAAGACGCGCAGGCCGGCCAGTTTCTCCTGATTCGGCTCGTCGTGGACGCGATAAACGAAGGTCTTGCCCTTGCCCGAAACGAATTCCGCCACGCTGCGGTTCGCCAGAAGCATAAACTCTTCGATCAGCCAGTTGGCCTCGAAGGAATGGACCTGGTATATCTCTATCGGTTTGCCCGTCTCGTCGCACTTCACCTTCATCTCCGGACGGTCGAAGTCGATCGCCCCCGCCTTCGCTCGTCGGGACTTCAAGATCAGGGCCATCGACATCAGGGTCTTAAGAGCGGTCCCGAGCTCGGAAGTATCTTCCTCGCTCTTTATGATATCCTGCGCCTGATTGTAGTCCAGGCGGAAATCCGAGTTGATGACCGTTCTTCCGAACCAGCGCTTGCGGACCTTGGCGTCTGCAGTCAGCTCGAAAACGGCGGAGAAGGTCAGTTTGTCTTCGTGAGGACGCAGGGAGCAGAGCTTGTTGCAGAGCTTTTCGGGGAGCATAGGCACGGTGCGGTCCACCAGATAAACTGAAGTTCCGCGGTCCTGGGCCTCTTTGTCCACGGGAGAACCCGGGAGCACATAGTGCGACACGTCCGCGATATGGACGCCCACCTCGAAATTGCCGTTCTCAAGCGGCTTGAACGAAAGCGCGTCGTCGAAATCCTTCGCATCCTCAGGGTCGATGGTGAAGGTGAAAGTCTGGCGAAAATCCTTACGCTCGGCGAGGTCGGCGGGAGTGATTTCGGAAGGAATCTTGTCAGCCGCTTCCTCCACCTCCTTCTCGAAACGATAGGGCAGATTGAACTCCGCCAGGATGGCGTGCATCTCCGTTTCGTTAGCGCCGGGAGCGCCGAGCACATCCACCACCCTGCCATAAGGGCAGTTCTCGCCGCGATTCCATCCTTCCACCCTTGCAGCCACTTTGTAGCCGGTCTGAGCGCCCATAGCCAAGGCCTCTTGCCCGTCGACCTCTATGTCGTAGGGCATAAAGCGGCTCTGCATCAGCACCCAGGCGTGCGCGCCCACCATATGGAATACGCCCACGAAAGGCTTCTCGGAGCGCTTGATGATCTCCACTATCTCGCCTTCGCGACGCTCGCCCCTGGCCGCCTGGCCGGCGAGCGCTTTGGTGCGGCCGCCGTGGTGCGGGGTCTTTGTGACTGCGACACGCACCGTGTCGCCATTCAAAGCCCCGCGGGTCTTGGCGGCCCGCACGAACACATCGTCGTCTTCGCCGTCGATCATGACGAACACATAACCCTCGCGGGTCATCTGCACCTTGCCGACGAATTGCGGAAAGACGGTCCTCCCTGCCTTTCTCTTACGCATCTGTTATACTGTCTTTCTGCCTCGTCTATTAGGTTTCATCGCGGTACGTATGTAGTAAGTAATTTAGCTTGCCCC
>JAFYIK010000080.1 GCA_017538685.1 Bacteroidales bacterium
ACAATACACCGCGCGTAGATATCAACGGAAGGCTCTATTCTCCTCAGGAGATTTCAGCCATCATCCTCCAGAAAATGAAGAAGACCGCCGAGGATTATCTCCGTCAGGAGGTGACGGAGGCTGTCATCACAGTTCCAGCATACTTCTCCGACTCTCAGCGTCAGGCGACAAAGGAAGCCGGCAAGATCGCGGGCCTCGACGTGAAGCGTATCATCAACGAGCCTACCGCGGCTGCTCTGGCCTACGGTCTGGACAAGAAGAACAAGAATATGAAGGTTGCAGTCTACGACCTCGGCGGCGGTACCTTCGATATCTCGATTCTTGAACTGGGAGACGGCGTGTTCGAAGTGAAGTCCACCAACGGTGACACTCACCTCGGCGGCGACGATTTCGACCAGGTAGTGATCGACTGGCTCGCAAGCGAGTTCGCTTCCGAGAACGGCGGAATGGACCTCAAGAAAGACCCTATGGCTCTCCAGAGGCTCAAGGAAGCTGCCGAGAAGGCGAAGATAGAGCTTTCGAACCAGACTTCAGCTGAAATCAACCTTCCTTATATCACTGCCGTGGACGGAATGCCCAAGCATCTCGTGAAGACTCTTACCCGTGCGAAGTTCGAAGCCCTTTGCGACGATCTCTTCCGCAGGACCGTGGAGCCTTGCCGCAAGGCCCTCGAAGATGCACATCTGACGGCATCCCAGATCGACGAAGTTATCCTCGTCGGCGGTTCGACCCGTATCCCGAAAGTCCAGGAGATCGTGAAGGACTTCTTTGGCAAGGAGCCGAACAAGAGCGTCAACCCGGACGAAGTCGTGGCAGTCGGTGCAGCAATCCAGGGCGGTGTGCTCGCAGGTGATGTGAAGGACGTTCTCCTTCTGGATGTCACTCCTCTCAGCCTCGGTATCGAGACCCTCGGCGGTGTGATGACCAAACTCATCGAGTCCAACACCACTATCCCGGTGCATAAGGATCAGATCTTCTCTACAGCTGCCGACAACCAGCCTTCAGTGGAGATCAGGGTTCTCCAGGGCGAGCGCCCTATGGCCAAGGACAACAAGCAGATCGGAGTCTTCCATCTGGACGGCATCGCTCCCGCTCCGCGTGGCATCCCTCAGATCGAGGTTTCCTTCGATATCGACACCAACGGCATCCTTTCCGTCTCCGCAAAAGACAAGGCGACAGGCAAGGAGCAGCACATCCGCATCGAGGCTTCTTCCGGTCTGACCGACGCCGAAATCCAGCGTATGCGTGATGAGGCGAAGGCGAACGAAGAAGCTGACAAAGCCGAGCGCGAGCGCGTGGACAAGATCAACAACGCAGACGCCCTCACTTTCCAGGTGGAGAAGTTCCTCAAAGACAACGGCGACAAGATTCCTGCAGACAAGAAGTCGCAGATCGAGACTCCTCTGAATTCCCTCAAGGAGGCCGTGAAGAACCAGAACCTCGCGGACATCGACCGTTACACCGAGGAAATCAATAAGGTAATGAGCGAGATCTACTCCTCTATGTCCGGCCAGGCCGGCGGCCCCAACCCCGGCGCGGGCCCTCAGCCCGGCGGCCCTCAGGGTCCTCAGCCCGGCGCTGACACCCCGGACGAGCAGTAATAAATAAGGCGGTCATCGACCGCCTTTTTTTTATTTCGTGACCTCGAGGTGATACTCGATGAGGCCGTCCATAGGGGCTTTGAGGATGCGTCCCATTTTCATTCCGAATTCGGCGACTACGGGCTCGAGAAGGAATTTGTGATGGAAGGCCACTGAACCGACTGCATTGAAGCTGTACTTCTGGTAGTCCGGGTAGTGCGACACCACATTGCGGAACATATCCCTGAATGCCTCGGTGGTGAGGTTCTTGAAATAAGGGTCGAAGTCGTAGTGGTCCTGGATAAACTTCGCGAACTGGGCGCAGAAGCGGTTGGGGAAAGGTTTCTGGTAGATGGCGGCGATAATCTCGTCGTTGGTCATTCCGATAGCCTTTTTGGTCTCTTCATACACATTGTCGGGCATAGTGTGCCTCAGGTAATCGAGGATAAGCCTCTTTCCGAGGTTCGCACCGCTGCCTTCGTCTCCGAGGATGAAACCGCCGGATTCAATGTTCAGGCCTTCATTCTCACCGTCGTAGAAGCAGGTGTTCATACCCGTGCCGATGATGGCGGCGAAGCCGGGCTTATCCAGAAGGAGCGCACGGCAGGAGCCGAGCGTGTCCATCACCACGAAGACCTTCTCCGCAGTGGGGAAGACCTCGAGAAGCACCTTGGTCATAAACTCGCGCAGGAGTTCGGTGACGCCGGCGCCGTAGAAATAAATCTCGGTGATGTCCCTGCGGGGGAAGCCGTCCGGAAGGTGCATAAGGATATCCTTCGCGATCTCCGGGCCGGTTATGTAATTAGGGTTGTAGCCCTGGCTCTGAAAGCGGATTTGTGTGCCGTTTTCCCTGCTGACGCACGCCCAATCGGTCTTGGTCGCGCCTGAATCTGCTATTAGTATCATATGTGGTTATTAATTGGTTACCATATAACTACGCGCTCGTCCACGGGGCGGAACATCGGGTCGCCCTCGCCGATGCCGAAAGCGTCGAAGAAAGTCTGAAGGTTGCGTACTGACACATTGACGCGGTTGCAGCCGAGGGAATGCACGTCGATGAGGGTGCGGCGGCTGATTTCCTGCTCGGTGATGTTCTGTCCCCAGACTGTGGCATAGCCGAGGTAGAAGCGCTGCTCCGCGGTGAAGCCGTCGACGGGCTCCGGATGCTTGCCGCCGAAGCTGTTCTGCAGGGCGCTGTAGGCTATGCGCAGTCCTCCCTGGTCGGCGATGTTCTCGCCGAGGGTGGCGTGGCCGTTGGCGTGGACGCCGGG
>JAFYIK010000081.1 GCA_017538685.1 Bacteroidales bacterium
CATAAATACGGCGAGTCGCAGAAGACGGACGTGGCGATGAGGGTGATCGCGGACCACATCCGCGCCATCAGCTTCAGCATCGCGGACGGACAGCTGCCCGGCAACGTGAAGGCGGGCTACGTAATCCGCCGCATCCTCCGTCGCGCAGTGCGCTATGGTTACACCTTCCTCGGCTTCACCGAGCCGTTCCTCTGCCGTCTCGTGCCACAGCTCATCTCGGATATGGGCGCGGCCTATCCCGAGCTCGTCAGCCAGCAGAAGATAATCGAGTCCGTGATCCGTGAGGAAGAGCTCGCTTTCCTGCGTACGCTCGACCGCGGCATCAAGCTGCTGGACGACTATATGGGCAAGGCGAAGGCGGACAAAGTCATCAAGGGAGTGGACGCGTTCGTGCTCTACGACACCTACGGTTTCCCGATCGACCTCACCCAACTCATCGCGGGCGAGAACGGATACACCGTGGACCTGGACGGCTTCAATGTGGAGCTTCAGAAGCAGAAGGAGCGTGCCCGCAACGCCACGGCCAACGAATTCGGCGACTGGGTCGAATATGAAGGCGGAGATTCGCTGTTCGTTGGCTATGACACCACCGAAGTCGAAGGTGCGAAACTCCTCAGGCACCGCGAGGTGGTCCAGAAAAACAAGAAGATGCTTCAGCTCGTCTTCGACCGCACTCCGTTCTACGGAGAGATGGGCGGTGAAGTGGGCGACACCGGATACATAGAGGCCGCAGGCGAAAGGATCAAGATCCTGGACACCGTCAAGGAAAACGGCCTTACCGTGCATATCGCGGAGAAACTGCCCGAGGACTGCACCGCAGACTTCAAACTCGTAGTGGATGCGGCCCGCAGGCAGAATATTGCGAACAATCACTCCTGCACGCACCTTCTCGACCAGGCCCTGAGGGAAATCCTCGGAACTCACGTGGAACAGAAGGGCTCGTTCGTGTCGGACACCCAGCTCAGGTTCGACTTCTCGCATTTCGAGAAGCTCTCCGACGAGCAGATCCGCAAGGTGGAGAACCACGTGAACGAAATGATACGCGAAAACTATCTCCTCGAGGAGAAGCGCGAAGCCACTATGGAAGAAGCCCAGGCAATGGGCGCCATCGCCCTGTTCGGCGAGAAGTATGGCGACAGCGTGCGCGTGGTGAAGTTTGGCCCGAGCGTGGAGCTCTGCGGCGGATGCCACGTCAGCGCCACCGGCCGCATCGGCTTCTTCAAGATAGTGAGCGAAGGCGCGATAGCCGCCGGCGTCCGCAGGATCGAGGCCGTCACCGGCGTGAACGCCGAGCAGTTCGTGGCCTCGATGCAGGACACCGTCAAGGCAGCCCGCGCCGCATTCAACAATGCTCCGGACCTCGTCGCAGCCATCAAGAAACTCGTTGAGGACAACGCCGCGCTGAAGAAGCAGGCTGAGGAATTCGCCAAGCAGAAGACCGCCGAGTTCGCAAAGACCATAAGCGCCAAGGCCCAGGATGTCAATGGCATCAAACTCATAGTCATCGATCAGGCAGAGGCCGATGGAGTGAATCCCGCTATGGTCAGGGAAGCGGCCCTCCTGCTGCAGAAAGATGCCGTGAACACCGCGCTCGCCGCGGCCTTCGTCTTCGAAGGCAAGCCGCAGCTCGCGCTGATGTACTCCGCGGACCTCGTCGCGAAGGGAAAGAACGCCGGCGCGGACATCCGCGAAGGCGCGAAGTTCATCCAGGGCGGAGGCGGCGGACAGCCCGGACTCGCCACCGCAGGAGGAAAGAATCCGGATGGCATAAAAGATGCACTTGAAGCCCTTAAAGCGATAGCCGCAAAATAATCAGCCCCGAAAAGGATGAAACGACTCGACAGATTTGTTCTCAAATCGTTCATAGGACCGTTCGTCGCGATCCTGCTGATAGTCGTGTTCATCCTCGTGATGCAGTTCCTCTGGCTCTACATCGACGAACTCGTCGGTAAAGGCCTCGGTATGAGGGTTATCGCGGAGTTCCTTATGTGGGGAACCTGCACGATCCTCCCGCTGGCCCTGCCGCTCGCGACCCTTCTTGCATCGATGATGACTTTCGGCCAGATGACCGAGAACAAGGAGCTGATGGCTGTGAAAGCTTCCGGAGTCTCCTTCGTGAGGATAATCTCCCCGATCATCATAGTGTCCGCGATAGTCGCGATGATCGCTTACTACGTGGGCGATAACCTGGTGCCGAAGGCGTATCTGGAAATCTACCAGCTCCGCACGGACATAGGCAAGACCAAGGAAGAGATCAAGATCCCTTCAGGAACCTTCTACGACGGCATCGACGGTTACATCCTTCGCGTGGAAGACCAGTCGGACGGTATGCTCTACGGCGTTATGGTCTATGACCACACCGCGAAGAAAGGCAATACAAGCATCACCCTGGCAGACTCCGCCACTATGCGTCTGAGCAAGGCGAAGGACTACCTCATCTTCACCCTCTACAACGGAACTAACTATCAGGAGACCAACGCCCGCAACGGATCGGAATACGACCTCCAGCTGAATAAAGTGGCCTTCGAGCGCCAGCAGCTCATTATCTCGCTTTCGAACTACGCCTTCGAAAAATCGGAGGAGAACCGTTTCGGAAACCAGATCAAGGCCCAGAAGACGGAGTCGCTGGTCAATGAGCGCGACTCGCTGCACAGAATCACGGAAGAAGCCTTCAACAACCACTACAAATCGGTGACGGAGGCCTCATACTTCACTTTCAGGAAACAGCTGGACAGCACCGCATTTAATTCCACCAGGAGCGACTTCAAGTACGACGGCTTCGGAGTGTGGAAGACTAGGTCGGACAAGATCAGGGCCCTGAAGTCCGCGGCTGAAAAAGCCAACAGGATGGCTTCGGAGCTTACCAATTACGGCCGTGACAATTATGTCGAGTACTTCTACCTCCGCCGCGCAAGCGTGGAGATCCTGCATAAGATGGCCCAGGCGCTGGCCTGCTTCATCCTCTTCTTCATCGGCGCGCCGCTCGGCGCCCTCATCGGAAAGGGAGGCCTTGGAGTAAGCGCCATCATCTCGGTGCTGTTCTTCGTGCTCTACTGGGTAGTGGACATTTCCGGCGTGAAGCTCGGAAACGACGGCGCGGTGGCGGCCCCGATAGGCGCTTTCATCTCGTCCTATGTGCTCGCGCCGATAGGCGCTTACTTAACCTGGAAGGCAGTCCACGACGCCTCGTTCTCCGGAATAGACCAGTTCAAGGCCGTGCTCAGGAGGGTATGGCGCAAGATATGGAGCCTCTTCCGCCGCACGCGCATCGTGTATATGGGCACGCCCGAGTTCGCCGTGGCGCCTCTCGATAACCTTATAAGGCACCGCTACCACATCGTGGGTGTGGTGACCGTGCCCGACAAACCCAGCGGCCGCGGGCTGAAGGTAAACGAAAGCGCGGTGAAGCAGTACGCCGTGGCCCATAACATCCCCGTGCTCCAGCCTGTGAAGCTGAAGGATCCCGCGTTCCTCGAGCAACTCCGCGCCCTCAAGGCCGATATGTTCGTGGTGGTGGCGTTCCGTATGCTTCCGGAGGAGGTGTGGAGGATGCCGAAGTACGGCACGTTCAACCTGCACGCCGCCCTGCTTCCGCAGTATCGTGGCGCAGCCCCTATCAACTGGGCGGTGATCAACGGCGAGAAGATCACGGGCGTGACCTCGTTTATGATCGACAAGGACATCGACACCGGAGGCATAATCCTCAGGCAGGAATGCCGCATCGGTCCGGACGACACCGCCGGCGATGTGCACGACCGCCTGATGGAGCTCGGCTCAGACATAGTCCTCCAGACGGTCGAGGGCCTCGTGGAGAGGAATGTGGAGACTCGTGTGCAGCGCAGCTTCATCCAGGGCGCCGAGGTGCTCAAACCCGCGCCGAAGCTCACTCCTGAGCTTCTCAACATCGACTGGACGGACACAGCGAAGCACATTCGCAACCTTATCAGAGGCCTCAGCCCTTATCCTGCAGCGTACACTATGCTGCAGAAGGGCGACCAGGCTCCCGTGCAGCTGAAGATATTCAGGGCCGACATCCTGGAAGGAAAGGCCGAGCCCGGCACCATCGACAGCGACGGAAAGACTTACCTTACCATCGCCGCGGCGGACGCTCTCCTGAGCATCAGGGAGCTCCAGCTCAGCGGCAAGAAGAAAATGAACATAGAGGAATTCCTGCGGGGATTCCGTGAACCTCAGAGTTGGCTTGCCCTGAACGGCACCTCCAAATCTGAAATTGCAAGACTCAAAGAAAAATAATATATTTGCGCGATGTCGAAATTCAGCAGATACATCTATAACCCGGAGACTCTCCTTTACGAAAAAAAGGAGGATTCGAAGGCCGTCCGCATATTGAAAGTGTCGGGCTTCGCGGTCAGTGTCGCCGTGGTGGTAGCGCTCAATTTCTTCGTATACACCCAGGTCCTCGGACTTGACCTGCCGAAGACGGCTCATCTGAAAAAGAAGAACGCAGAGTGGCAGGCTAAGTTCGAAGTCCTTAACCATAGTCTGGACGTGGCCGAGCAGATACTCGGCGACATTGAACAGAGAGACGACGACGTCTACCGTTCGATTTTCGGCCTCGAGGAGATCCCCGAGGAAGTGAAGCAGGCCGGTTTCGGAGGCGTGAACCGCTATTCCTATCTGGATGACCTCGGCGGTTCCACTTACCTTAAGAACACAGTCAGGAGACTGGACGTGATGACCAAGCGCTCGTTCCTCCAGAGCAACGCCCTGGACGAAGTGGCGATGGTCTCCACCCAGGCCGGAAACCTCATTTCGTGCGTGCCGGCCGTTTCGCCGATTCTCCCGGAGACGGGCAGGTACCGCATCTCCAGCCCCTTCGGCCGCAGGACGGATCCTGTTCACAAATCGACTGTAGCGTTCCACGAAGGAATGGATTTCGCGACCTTCCTCGGCAATCCCGTGTATTGCACCGGAGACGGTGTGGTGGAGAGAGTCCGTTACCAGTTCTTCGGCTACGGAAACGAAGTGATTATCGATCACGGTTTCGGTTACAAGACCCGTTATGCACACCTCAATTCGATCGATGTGGCGAAAGGCCAGGTCCTGAAGAGAGGCCAGAAGATCGGAGCGGTGGGAAACACGGGCAAGAGCACCGGACCTCACCTTCACTACGAAGTCATTTACAAAGGCAAACAGATCAACCCCAGTCCCTTTATGGACCTGTCCATCAAGCCTGAGGAATACAAATCAATGGTGAGGACGGCCGCAGATGAGCAACTCTGATCGCAGGTACAGTTTCGGCGCCGATTTTCAGTTCAGGGAGTCGGATAAACCATATCAGCGGGTACTAAGGTTCCTGCTGATTGTGCTTTCTACGGCTTTCGTGCTGACGGTGGTCCTGTATTCGATCTTTGCCCTGGCGGTGAACACTGATGTGGAAGGACGCCTCAAGAGGGAGAACAAAATGTACGAGAAGCTCTACCCGCAGCTTCTCCCGCAGCAGAAGCTCCTCGAAGACGGTATCGCCGGCCTTCAGCTGAAGGACAACGACGTGTATCAGGAAGTCTTCCACGCCAACGCTCCGGCCGTGGACCCGATCAACTCGCTGTCGTTCCTGAACGGTAACGACACCGTGCCTGAGACGAAGATAGTGGCGTACACCGCCAGCAAGATAGAGACTGTCAGCGCCGGAGTCGGCGACATAGAGCGTTCGTTCCGCAAGGCGCTGCTGCGCGCGGCGAGCCCCTCGACCGTGATGCCTCCGATGGCCCTGCCCGTGAAGGAAATCTCCTTCTCGCAGGTGGGCGCTTCGAAGGGGATGAAGCTGAACCCGTTCTTCAAGGCCTATGTGCAGCACGACGGGCTGGACTTCATCCTCTCCCAGGGCGATCCAGTCTATGCGACAGCGGACGGCAAGGTGTCGCTGGTGGAGCAGTCGAACAAAGGCCACGGCAACCGCATCACCATCACGCACCAGGGCGGATACGTGACGCGCTACTCCCACCTCTCCACTATGAGGGTGAAGCAGGGGCAGACCGTTCGCAAGGGCGACCACATCGGCGCGATAGGTATGACCGGTTCGTCGTATGCCCCTCATCTCCACTATGAGGTGCTGTTCGGCGGCCAGCCGCTGGACCCGATAAACTACATCTTCGGTTCGGTAACGCCCGAAGAATACACAAATATGCTTTATGTGGCTGCCAACACACAGCAGTCAATGGACTAGAAAGATATGGACAAGCTTTATTACTCTATCGGCGAGGTGGCCGAGGCTCTCGGAGAAAGCGTCTCCTGCATCAGGTTCTGGACGAACTCGTTCTCCAGGCAGCTGCATCCGCGCAGGACGGCCAAAGGAAACCGCCAGTACTCTGCGGAGGACGTAGAGGAGCTTCGCAAGATTCAGTACCTGGTGAAGAAGCAGGGCCTTACCCTGGACGGCGCCCAGAAACAGCTTGACGAAGACGGCTCGAAAGCGGACAAAGCGGTGAAGGTCGCGGATTCGCTGAAAGCCATCAGGGCACAGCTT
Organism: Bacteroidales bacterium; assembly: GCA_017538685.1. The sequence goes on from JAFYIK010000081.1 coordinate 6,488, forward strand.
GTCGAGATTAAGGAAACACTATAAAAGACACAATATATGGCAACAACAAAAACAAAGAAGGCGGCCCCTCAGATCGACGTGAGGGAAACCTTCGTATCGCTGCAGAAAGATTTCGGAGAGACTGGTATCCCCGTTGCAGAAAAACTCAAAGTTCTCTACGCCCTTCAGCAGGCAGACAACGAGATAGACAAGATCAAGAACCTCCGCGGCGCCCTTCCTCAGGAAGTCGCCCAGATCGAGGACGAGCTTGAGGGCCTTAAGAGCAAGGTGGCCCACCACGAAGAGCTGATCGCCGGCTACGAAGCCAGCATCGAGGAGAACAAGAACCAGATAGTGGACCTGGACGCAGAGATCGCCAAATATCAGGAGCAGCTTTCGAACATCTCGAACAGCCGTGAGTACGACAGCATCAGCAAGGAGATCGAGAACCTCGGACTCCTCCGCGAGATTGCCCAGAAGCACATCGGCGAAGCCCGTATGGCGATAGGCGAGAGAAGGGATTCTATCGACGCCCTGGGCGACCGCATCGCCATCCGTGAGCAGGACCTCGCCGCAAAGCAGGAAGAGCTCGAGACGATAGTGGCCAGCACCTCGGAAGAAGAGAAGGCCCTTCAGGCAAGGCGTGACGAATGTGCCGCGAAGATCGACGAAAGGACTATGAGCGCCTACGACCGCATCCGCGGCAGCGTGCGCAACCACCTCGCCGTGGTTACCGTGTACAACGGTGACTCCTGCGGAGGTTGCTTCAACGCCATCACTCCTCAGAGGCTTGTGGAGATCGCTTCCGGCAGGAAACTCGTCATCTGCGAGCATTGCGGAAGAATCCTCGTGAACCCGGACGCTGAAGTAACGGAATAAACTATGCCCCAGGCGAAATACACAAACGGAGGACGCAAAGGCAAGGACGTCGTCGAGGACATCGGGCGTGAGATGGGTCGCATACCCCCTCAGGCACTCGATGTGGAAGACGCCGTCCTCGGCGCGATGCTCCTCGAGCCCAACTGTGTGGACGAGGCACTCGAAGCGCTTACCAAAAAGTGCTTCTACCTCGAGCGCAATCGCCTGATTTTCGAGGCCATAGTCGCGCTGCACAACTCCAACGCGCCGGTGGATATCATCACCGTCACGGAAAAGCTGCGCCATATGGACACCCTCGAGAAAGTGGGGGGTCCTTCGGTGCTCGCCGAACTTTCGGGCAAGATAGGCTCGGCAGCCTACATAGAGTCCTATGTCAGGATCCTCCAGCAGAAAGCCATCCAGCGCGACCTCATCTCCGCCGCCCACGACATCCTGAGCAACGCCTACAACGAGCAGGTGACGGTGGACGACCTGATCGACATAGCCCAGTCGGAAGTCTACGAAGCCACCCAGAGCTCTGACCGCAAGAACGTGCAGACGATAGGCTCGGTGATCAACCAGGCCCTCGAGCGCGTGCAGGCCCTTCAGGAAGTGGAAGGCCTCAGCGGCGTGCCCTCCGGCTTCGCGACCCTGGACCGCATCACCAACGGCTGGCAGGCTTCGGACCTCATCATCCTGGCCGCCCGTCCGTCCGTGGGTAAGACGGCGTTCTCGCTCAACCTCGCCCGCAACGCTGCCGTGGACCACAATATCCCGGTGGCTTTCTTCTCCCTGGAAATGTCCTCGCTCCAGCTCGGCCAGCGTCTTATGACCTCCGAGTCCGGCCTCAGCGCAGACAAGATCAAAGGTGGCGTGAAGCTCCAGAACGACGAATGGAACCTCCTCGAGCAGTCGCTCAAGAAGCTTTCCGCGGCGCCTCTCTACGTCGATGAGACGCCTGGCCTGCCGATTATGGAGTTCCGCAGCAAGGTGAAGACCCTGGTGAAGCAGAAGAAGGTGAGGCTCGTGATAGTGGACTATCTCCAGCTTATGCAGGGCCCTATCGAGCTCAAGGGCGTGCGCGAACAGGAAGTCGCCGCCATCTCCCGTATGCTCAAGGCCACTGCGAAGGAGCTTAACATCCCCATCATCGCCCTGTCGCAGCTCTCGCGCCAGGCGGTACAGAGGCAGGGCGGCGGCGGAAAGCCGGTGCTGTCCGACCTCCGCGAGTCCGGAAGTATCGAGCAGGATGCCGATATGGTCATCTTCATCCACAGGCCCGATTTCGTGGGTCTGTCGGAGAACGAAGGCGACCGCGAGAAGACCCAGATCATAATCGCGAAGCACCGTAACGGTGAGACCCGCGACATCGATATGCTGTTCAAGTCCGAACGTGTGAAGTTCGTGGAAGTGAAGGATACGCTGTATGCGGACACTCCCGAGTACGAGTCCGGAATGAATTCGCGCGACTATATTGAACCCGAAGAGAGATGGGAGAGCCAGATGTAATACGCCACACCGGCAAGATCGTGGATTTTACCCCGGAGACTATTTCAGTGGAAATTATCTCCGAGGCGGCCTGCGCCTCGTGCCACGCCGCGCAGCTCTGCGGGATGTCGGAAAGCAAGACCAAGATAGTCGAGGTTCCCGCCCAGCTCGGATATGAGCCGGGAGAGGAAGTGTGGGTGATTATGAAGAAGTCGATGGGAGTCAAGGCCGTGACGGTGGGATATGTCCTGCCGCTGGTCGTGCTGGTCGTCGTGCTTCTCGCCTGCCTCCTCGCGGGAGCGTCGGAGCTGGTCTCCGGCCTTTCGGCTATCGGCGCCGTGGGCGTGTATTATCTCGTAATCTGGCTTTTCAGAAATAAACTCAGAAACACTTACACCTTTTATATAAAGAAGAAATGACTGGATCGATAATCTGGACAATCGCGGTCCTCAGCGGCCTCGGACTTCTTCTCGCCCTGCTGCTCTATCTGCTGGCGAAGAAGTTCAAGGTGGAAGAGGACCCGCGCATCGACGAGGTGGAGAAGGTGATGCCGGGCGCCAACTGCGGCGGATGCGGCTTCGCCGGCTGCCGGGCCTTCGCCGATTCCGCCGTGAAAGCGCCCAATCTGGACAACCATTACTGTCCGGTCGGGGGGAACGACGTGATGAAGCAGGTGGCTGCCATCCTCGGCTATGAAGTCAAAGAAAAGGCCCCTGAGGTGGCTGTGGTAAGGTGCAACGGCACCTGCGCGAACCGCCCGAGGACCAACACCTACGACGGAGTGCAGTCGTGCAAGGTGAAGGCCGCGCTCTATGCCGGCGACACCGCCTGCGCCTTCGGATGCCTCGGTTGCGGCGACTGCGCGGCCGCCTGCCAGTTCGGCGCTCTCTCTATGGATCCCGCGACCGGACTCCCGGTGGTGGACGAAGAGAAATGTACCGCTTGCGGCGCCTGCGTCAAAGCCTGCCCGAAGGCCATCATAGAGTTGAGGCCTAAGGGACCTCGCGGCATGAAGGTGCTGGTGAGCTGTGTCAACAAAGACAAAGGTCCGGTCGCGAAGAAAGCTTGCGCGGCTGCCTGCATCGGCTGCGGCATCTGCGCGAAGACCTGTACGCACGACGCGATACTCGTAGAGAACAATATAGCCTATATCGACGCCTCGAAGTGCAAGCTCTGCCGCGAATGCGAAGCTATGTGCCCGACCGGTTCGATAATAGGACTCAATTTCCCGAAGCCCCTCGACAAGGACACCATCAAGGCCCGTATCGCGGAGCGTAACAAGAAGGCAAAGGAGGCGGCAAATGCGTAAATTAACGTTCAGCATCGGCGGAGTCCATCCGGACGACGCCAAGATCTCGAAGGACTGCAAGATCGAGGTCCTTCCTCTGCCTCAGACGGTGTATGTGTCCGTGGCCCAGCATCTTGGGGCCCCGGCAGTGCCCGTGGTAGCAGTAGGGGATAAAGTTAAAACAGGCCAGGTGATTGCCGAGCCCGGCGGATTCATTTCCGCGTTCGTGCATTCTCCCGTGAGCGGAACAGTCAAGTCCATCGCCCCGCGAGCGGATCTGGCAGGCAAGCCTGTCGCCCACATAGAGATTGCGATGGAGGGAGACGAATGGGCGGAAGGCATCGACCTTTCGGACACTCTCGTCACCGAACTTCCGACCGACAAAGCCGCCACACTCGAAAAGATCAAGCAGTGCGGCATCGTAGGCCTCGGCGGAGCGACTTTCCCTACCCACGTCAAACTCAATCCCGCTCCGGGTTCGAAGGCCGAGTGCCTGATAATCAACGGTGCGGAGTGCGAGCCTTACCTCACGAGCGATTATCGCATTATGCTCGAGCGCACGAAGGAGATTATCGTGGGCGCGGCCATTATGCAGCAGGTGCTCGGCGGTTGCAAGTGCGTGATCGGCATCGAAGAGAACAAACCGGAAGCTATAAAGAAGATGCGCGCTGCGCTATCCGAGCTTCCGTACGGCAATATCAAGGTCCAGCCTCTGAAGAAGCGCTACCCGCAGGGCGGTGAGAAACAGCTCATCGATGCGGTGATGAAGCGCCAGGTGGGCTCGGGCGGTCTTCCGATCAGCGTCGGTGCCGTGGTGCAGAACGCAGCTACCGCCCTGGCTGTCTACGAAGCCGTGCAGAAGAACAAGCCTTTGATCACCAATGTGCTTACCGTCACGGGCGATTGCCTGCCTGTCGAAAAGCAGCACAATTATCTGTTCAGAATCGGCATTCCGCTCAGCTTCATCGCCGAGTACGCCGGGGGAGTGCCGGAAGGCGCGGCGAAGATTATCAGCGGCGGCCCTATGATGGGACGCGCAATCTCCAATCTGGACGCCACCACCGTGAAGGGCTCGTCTTCCATCCTCTATCTGAGCGAGGAAGCGACCAGGCGCGCTCCCGAATCGAACTGTATCAGGTGCGGCCGCTGCGCCGAAGCCTGTCCTATGGGTCTTGAACCCTTCCTGCTGCGCCGTCTGACGCTTGCCGGAGATCTCGAAGGCCTTGAACAAAATGCGATGCAGGACTGCATCGAGTGCGGCTGCTGCTTGTACAGCTGCCCGGCGAACATTCCGCTGCTCGACCTCCTGCGTCAGTCGAAGAACCAGGTGCTCGGCGCCATCCGCGCCCGTGCTGCAGCTGCAAAGGCCGCAGCCGAAGCCGCTAAAAAATAGAAGCATATGGGAAAGAATATGTTAGTATCACCATCACCGCATATCCACGCCGCAGTGAGCACGCGCTCGCTGATGCTGGATGTGGTCATAGCGCTTCTGCCTGCGACGATAGTCGCCGTGCTGTTCTACGGCTGGAGCGAGCTGCTCGTCCTTGGGGTGAGCATCGCTTCGTGCGTGCTGCTCGAGTGGGCGATTACCCGCTTCCTGATGAAGAAGCCCTCGACCGTGGGCGATATGTCCGCAGTGGTCACAGGTCTTCTGCTGGCGCTCAACCTGCCCGTCACCACCCCCTGGTGGATCGTGCTTATCGGCGCGGTCGTCGCAATCGGCGTGGCGAAGATGAGCTTCGGAGGAATAGGCCAGAACGTGTTCAACCCGGCCATCACGGCGCGCGTGTTCCTTCTGGTTTCGTTCCCGGCCCAGATGACCGATTGGACCGTGCCTGCCGGCTTCATCCATTCGACTGACGCCGTGTCCGGCGCGACCCTGCTCGGACGCTATGCCGAGGGCGGAATGGACGCAATAGCCGGAACGGACTATCTGCAGACGCTCTTCCTGAACATCGGCGGTTCGGCCGGTGAAATCAGCGCGCTTGCTCTGCTGGTCGGTTTCATTTATCTGCTTGTACGCAGGGTTATCAGGCCTTGGATCACTCTCAGCATCTTCGGAACCATAGCTCTGACGAGCCTTATCTTCTGGCTTGCGAATCCTGCCCAGTTCAGCGATCCTCTGTTCAACCTCCTGTCCGGCGGCGTGATCCTCGGAGCCTGCTTTATGGCCACCGACTATGTCACTTCGCCTATGAGCAACCTCGGAGGCGTCATCTATGGTGTGGGTATCGGCCTGCTCGTGATGATGATCCGTTACTTCGGTTCGTATCCCGAGGGTATGAGCTTCGCGATTCTGCTAATGAATATGACGGTGCCGCTGCTCAACAACTGGTTCCATCAGAAAAAATACGGGAGGAAGTAGTATGGCAGCTCAGTCTAATTTAAGGAATATGCTTCTCTGCCTCACGGGCGTTTGCCTCGTGTGTGCGAGTCTGCTGGCTGCGGTGAATGCCGTGACCAGGGACATTATCGCGGAGACAGCTCACAAGAATCTCGTGGCATCGATCGCCGCGGTGCTCCCTGAGGGCGGCGAACTCTCTGAGAGCCTTACGGCCGACGCTCCCGGAATCGGTGAGTACTATGTGCTTTCCGAGGAAGGCGCTCCCGTGGCTTATGCAGTGAAATCCACGACCAATGGTTTCGGAGGCGCCCTTACCCTTATGGTGGGAGTCCTTCCGGACGGAACGGTCTACAATACTTCTGTGCTGGAGCACGCTGAGACTCCCGGCCTTGGCGCAAAGTGCACCGAAGAAGAGTCTCATTTCCGCACCCAGTTCAAGGGCTTCAGCGGAGTGCTGAAAGTCACCAAGGACGGCGGCGCGGTGGATGCTATCACCGCCTCGACCATTACCTCACGCGCTTTCACGCTCGCGGTGAAGCAGGCGGTGGATCTTGTACAAACTTTAAATGGAGGATCGGACAATGAGTAAAATGCATTTTCTGACGGACGGTCTTGTCAAGAACAACCCGACCTTCGTGCTCGTGCTCGGAATGTGTCCGACGCTTGCCACCACCACCTCGGCTATGAACGGCCTTGAGATGGGTCTCGCGACTATGTTCGTGCTTATCCTCTCGAATATGGTGATATCGCTCATTTCGCCCATAGTGCCTGACAAGGTCCACATCCCTGTCTACATCGTGGTGATCGCGACCTTCGTGACACTGCTAGAATTGCTGATGAAGGCTTATGTGCCTGACATCTACGCGACCCTCGGTCTGTTCATCCCGCTTATCGTGGTGAACTGCATCGTGCTCGGCCGCGCAGAGGCTTTTGCGAATAAGAACGGAATCGGCGCTTCCGCGCTGGACGGAATCGGCGTCGGCCTCGGTTTCACGCTGTCGCTGACGGTTATCGGCCTTGTCCGCGAGCTGCTCGGCAGCGGAGCCGCCTTCGGCTACAAGCTCCTGCCCGGCGACGGCATTCTAGCCTTCGTGCTCGCGCCCGGAGCTTTCATCGTGATCGGTTACCTTATGGTTTTGTTTAACAAATATCTGAAGAAGTAATGGCAGAGTATCTCTTAATCATCGTTTCAGCGATATTCGTTAACAATATCCTGCTGGCGCAGTTCCTCGG
>JAFYIK010000008.1 GCA_017538685.1 Bacteroidales bacterium
CCGAGATGAACGAAAACACGGAGGAAGAGCTGATCCGCGGGCTGATGCTCAGCCACTTGACGGCCATCTATATCAAGCAGTCGCTCGGCAAGCTCTCCGCGCTCTGCGGCTGCGTGGTGGCCAGCACGGGCAGCAGCGTGGGCATCGTGTACCTGATGGGAGGCGACTTCGCGCGCTGCTGCGCCGCTGTGAAAAATATGGTGGCCAATCTCACCGGCATGATCTGCGACGGCGCCAAGCCGTCCTGCTCGCTGAAACTCACCTCCGGCGTTTCGACCGCCATCCTCTCCGCACTGCTGGCGATGGAAGGCAAGTGCGTCACCTCGCAGGAAGGCATCGTGGACGACGACATCGACCGTTCTATCCACAACCTCACCGCCATCGGCGCCGACGCAATGTGCATCACCGATGAAATGGTGCTTGACATTATGACCAACAAGCATAGCTGTGCCTGATTTGCGCCCGTTACGTACCATCCTTCCGCCGCTGCTGGCCTTGCTTTTCCTTGTCGGATGCAACAGGCCGGGTACGCTGGACCGTCCGACCCGTCAGTTGCTGGATGGCCTGGATGGGTATGTGGCTGCCCGCAGCGTCTATGTGGCCTCGAAACTGGATCAACTGGATGCGCTCCGGCGAATCGCCGAATCTGCCAGCGACCGGACACTCCGCTATGAGACGGAGATGCGACTTGCCGACGATTATTTCTCCTTCAGTTTCGACTCGACGCAGCAGTACTTGAAACATTGCCAGACCCTGGCGCGTGAGATGGGAGACAGGGATCGCTACGATCGGTCTTCCATCCAGCTGGGTCACCTTTATGCGAAGGCGGGCAATTATATGGAGGCATACAACCTTCTTTACGAACAAATCGATACTACAGCCCTTTCGGAAGCACGGACGACACAGTACCTGCAGGCCCTGTATGATTTCAGCATGGACCTTGCCGGCAATTCCGGAATGGTGGAACGGCTCAATATTCCCGTGGCGGCCGGATACCGCAACCAGCTGCTGGAACGGATTCCCCGCGATTCGGAGGCGTGGCGCAGCCTTCGCCGCGACCAGCTGTTCGAAGAAGAGCGATATGCCGCCGCGGACAGCATAGGCCGCCTGCTGCTGTCCGGTACGAATCCGGACCAGCACGCCTATGCCATCTATGCTTTCTATCTGTCGGAGATCGCCGAACGGATGGGCCGTCCGGCCGACCGGATGAACTGGCTGGTCCGCTCGGCGGAGAGCGACATCATCAACGCTGTCCGTGACTATGCATCGCTGACGATGGTGGCGCAGATCATCCTGCCCTTCGACGTGGACCGCTCGTTCCGCTATTTGCGCGTAGCACAGGAAGATGCCATCGCCTATAATGCGAAGCTCCGTCCCTGGCAGATATCCCGCTTCCTGATGCAAGTGGAGGACGCGTATTCCGCCCGCCAGGAAAAGCAGCGGAAAGCTGCGGTGGTCTGGTCCATCCTGCTCGGGGTGATGACGGCGGCCCTGGCCGTGCTGGCCTGGTTCTACATCGGACGTTCCCGCAAATTGACGCGGATGAGAAAGAAATTGGAAGAGAGCAATGTGCGGCTGGCTTCCGTCAACGACAAACTCAATGAACTGAACCGGCAGATCTCGATGTCCGACCAGGTCAAGGAAAGCCATATCGTGTCGTTCCTCGAGAGTTTCTCAAATCAGATTCACTCTTTCCGCTCGGAGGACAATCACCTTCGCAACCTGCTCAAGCAAGGGAAGTCCTCGCAATTGCTTCGAGAGTTGTCGGGATCCTCGCGCTCGGAACAGGCGCGGGAAGAGTTCTATCGCACCTTTGATTCGACTTTTCTTTCGATGTATCCCGCTTTTGTGGAACAGTTCAACGAATTGCTGCTCGAACCGGCCCGAATGAATCCGCCCAAAGGGGAACTGAATACCGAGCTGCGGATTTTTGCACTGATCAAGCTGGGCGTGGAAGATTCCAAGCAGATTGCAAAGATGCTGGACTACTCGTTGAGCACCATCTACAATTACAAGGTGTCTGTCAAGAATCAGGCGGCGGGAGACCGCAATTCTTTTGAGAAACAGGTGAAGATGATTGGAAAGTAGCGTTTTAGGGCTCCTGAACCGCTACTTTTTTCACTGGAATGACTAACATCAAATTCTTGATTGTCAGTTGTTTAAAATTCTGTAAATACTACTATTATATTCTTGCGCGCGGAAGCGTTTGGTATTGTGTTTAATTTTGTGTTGGACATCGTTCCGAACAACCAATAACACAATCAATAACCAACGCACAATTAATATTTCGCGTATGAAAAGACTAGCTGCACTGATCCTGACATTAGGATTGAGCCTGGCGGCGTTTGCGCAGAACATCACTGTGACCGGTGTCGTTCTGGACGCGGCACGCCAGCCCATTGCCGGCGCCTTCATCGTCGAGCAGGGAACCAGCAACGGCACGTCAGCCGGCGTGGACGGAGATTTCTCCCTCCGCGTGGCACCGGGCGCCGTATTGGAAGTTTCCTGCATCGGCTATGTGACCCGCACCGTTACGGTTTCTCAGGAGCAACGTCTGGAGATCATCCTGGAAGATGACACCCAGATGCTGGAAGAGACCGTCGTGGTCGGTTACGGCGTCCAGAAGAAAAGCGTCGTGACCGCCTCCATCTCCAAAGTGGACGGCGATGCCCTCAACAAGGTCCGCGCCTCTACCGTCAACGATGCCATCAAAGGCAAGGTATCCGGCGTACAGATTACCCAGGCTTCCGGACAACCCGGTTCCGGCTCCCAGATCAAGATTCGCGGTATCGGTTCCGTCAACAATTCCGATCCGCTCTACATTGTAGACGGAATGCCGGTCGACGGCGGCATCGATTACCTGAACCCCAACGATATCCAGTCTGTCGAAATCCTGAAGGACGCGGCTTCCGCCGCCATTTACGGTGCCCGCGCCGCCAATGGCGTGGTGCTGGTTACGACCCGCGGCGGAGAGAAAGGCCAGGCGACCATCAACTATAACGGCAGCTACGGCTGGCAGAATCCCTGGCGCAAGAAGGAAGTCCTCAATGCCACGGAATATATGGTCATTATGAACGAGGCCCGCATCAATGACGGTGGTGCTCCGCTGTATTCCGCAGCAGAGATTGCGGCGGCGGGCGTCGGTACCGACTGGCAGGACGAGACCTTCTATTATAACGCGCCCATTACGCAGCACCAGCTGTCCGTGAGCGGCGGCAACGATAAGATCACGTATTTCCTCTCTGCCGGTTATTTCAACCAGAAAGGCATTGTGGGTGGCAACTACGGCAAATCGAACTATGAACGCCTCTCGATCCGTTCCAACAATACGTATGTTCCTTTCGAGACCAAGGATCGCATTTTCCTCAACAAGCTGACGCTGACGGCCAATATGGCCTACTCGAACATCAACTCCGCCGGCATCACCACCAACTCGGAGTTCGGTTCGGTACTCGGATCGGCCGTAGGTTTCAATCCTTCGATTCCGGTGTTCGCCGATGCCGCCACGGCAGCCCGCATTCTCGCGGAGCATCCGACGGCCATCGTCGCCGCCGACGGCCGCGTCTATTCGCTGCCGCCGACGGGTTATCAGGAACTCACCAACCCGGTGGCCAACCTCGACACGCCCTCCAACACGCTTTACAAGACCCATAAGATCGTGGCCAATTTCGGCGCTGAACTCGACATCCTTCCCGGTCTCAAGTTCAAGACCAGTTTCGGTACGGACCTGGCTTTCTGGCGCAACCGTGGCTACGGTTTCGAGCAGTACAAGAGTTCGATGAACCAGACGCTGACCAGCTGGGTGAATATGGGTATGAACGAAGGCCTTCGCTGGCAGGTGGAGAACTACTTCTCCTATAACAAGCAGCTCGGCAAGCACTCCTTCGCCGCCGTGCTCGGACAGTCGGCGATGAGCTACTCCTATATTTACGTATCCGGCACGGACTACAACCTCAAGGAATCGAATCCCGCGATGGCCTATATCGACTCGGCCATCGGCGATACGGCCGACGAACGTACGAGCGGCGGCACCGGCGGCTACGACCACCAGCGTCTCGCTTCCTACTTCTTCCGTTTCGACTACAACTTCGACGAGCGCTATATGCTCGAATTCACGATCCGCCGCGACGGCTCCTCCCGTTTCGGCCCGGGTCACAAGTGGGCTACTTTCCCGGCCGTTTCCGCCGGCTGGAACATTACCAATGAACCGTGGTTCCGCGATGGTCGCCCCGACTGGATCAACCAGCTCAAGGTGCGCGCCAGCTGGGGCAAGAACGGTAATGAGAATATCGGTAACTTCCGTTACGCGTCTCTGATGGACACTGGCCAGGAATACTACTTCGGCATCGGCAGCACCGCATACGGCAATATGTATTCGGGTGCTTCTCCCGCCGCGCTGGCCAACCCGACCATCCGCTGGGAGGAATCCGAACAGATTGACGTCGGCTTCGACGCACGCCTGTTCAACGACCGCCTGAGCTTTGGCTTCGACTTCTACAACAAGAAGACCAACGGTATGCTGATGGACAAGCCGATTCCGGCCTATGTGGGTCAGGGCGCGCCGATGTCCAACCTGGGCGATATGCGCAACTGGGGCTATGAGTTTGAAATCGGCTGGCAGCACCAGATCGGTGATTTCCACTACGCCGTCAACGCCAATGCCTCGCTGCTTCGCAACCGGCTGATCAACCTCGGCAACGAGTCCGGCGAGGCCGTTTACCAGAGCAACGGCGCTTCCGGCATCGGTGATTATGTGAAGGGCTCCAACGGTATGGTCTGGCCGTATTTCTACGGTATGAAGACGGACGGCATTTTCCAGAATTGGGATGAGGTCAACTCCTATAAAAATAAGGACGGCGGCCTGATGCAGCCCAGCGCGCAGCCGGGCGACGTCCGCTTCGTCGACTATAATGGCGACGGCTACGTAAACGACGATGACCGAACGATGATCGGCAAAGGTATGCCCGACTGGACGGTCGGTCTCAACCTGACGGCCGATTGGAAAGGCTTCGACGCCGCCCTGTTCTTCCAGGGGTCCTTCGGCAACCAGATCTTCGACTACTGTATGCGTGGTGACATCCCCGCTCAGAACCTGCCTGCATGGGTCCTGGACCGCTGGATCGGTGAAGGAACGTCCAACCGCATCCCGCGTATGACCAACGCGAACCCGAACCAGAACTGGCGTTCTTCCGACCTCTGGGTGAAAGACGGTTCCTATTTCCGCCTGAAGACCGCCCAGCTGGGATACACGCTTCCCGCCAAGTGGATGAAGGTCGCCTTCATCAAGAACTTCCGTGTCTATGTGGCGGGAGAGAATCTCCTCACTTTCACGAAGTATGAGGGTTTTGACCCCGAAATGGCTTCCGACGGCTACACGACCATCGGCGTGGACCGCGGCATCTATCCGCAGGCCCGCACCATCACCCTCGGCGCTTCCATCACCTTCTAACCCTAAATGCAGATGAATATGAAACTCTATAGATTCATTGCCATTGCCGCTTTCGCGGGAATGCTGCTGACCAGCTGCGGCGAGGAGTTCCTTACCTCCCACACCACCCATCAGGGTGCTGCCGGTGCGGAGGCTACCGAAAGCGCCATCCTGTCTTACCTGACGGCGACCTATCAGCCGCTGCTGATGGACTCCTATGCCAATTACAACTACAACCACATCCTCCTGCTGTCCGACCTCCGTTCCGATGATATCTACAAGGGGGGCGGCGATGCGGGCGACCAGTCGTGGATGTACCATATGTCCCTTTTCCAGATTCCTGCATCGGAGAGCCCGACCGGCATCTGGAGCCTGTACTACACAGCCATCGCACGTGCCAACAATACTTTGATGGCCATTGACAATGCCGTCGGCTTCGACAGTGACGCGGCCAAGCGCAAGCTCGCCGGTTATAAGGCCGAGGCGCTTTTCCTCCGTGCCTACTATCTCCACCATCTGTGGAAACTCTACGGAAACATTCCTTTCTTCACGGAGCCTCTGTCGGATCCGTTTATGTCCCGCCAGAAAACCGCTGACGAGATATACCAGGACATTATGACCGACATCGCCGCGGGCGAAGCGGCTGCTTCCGCCGCCGGCGACGAGTTCCCGATGTATACCAACGGCACGATGAAACAGGCACGCACCAACCTGGCCGCCCTCTATATGCTGAAAGCCCGTGTGGTGATGTACCAGAAAGACCAGTCGAAGTACAATGAGGTGGCCGCCAATATGGCTGAGATCATCAACAGCGGCCGTTACGGCCTGATCGATTTCGATGCTCTCTGGACCGGTGCCGATGACAACGATTTCTCTCCTGAATCCATTTTCGAGAGCAACCAGATTTCCGACGGCAAGCGTGACTGGGGCAGCGCCTGGACAGGCTGCGGCACCAACCTGCCGGCCTACATTTCCCCGAATGAACTGTCTGATCCCGTCTTCTGCGGCGGCTGGGGCTTCGGCCCGGTCCGTCAGGCCACCTGGGATATGTATGAGCCGGGTGACGTCCGTCGCGAGGGTTCCATCAACAAGTTCGCCGACGGCACCTATGGCCCGCGTTTCCAGAACACCGGCCTTTTCCAGAAGAAGTATGCCGCCCGTACCGCGCTCCGCTCGCCGATCGGCACCGTGGACCTCAACTATCCGAACAACCTGATCATCTTCCGCTACGCTGAGACGCTCCTCAATTATGCTGAACTCGTCTCTTCGCTGGGCGCTGCGACTTCCGGCGGTGTCTCTGCACAGGACTGCCTCGACCAGATCCGTACCCGTGCGGGCCTGGGTTCCATTCCCGTGACCCTGGAAAACATCAAGTCCGAGCGCCGCAAGGAATTCGTGGGTGAGGGAATGCGCTTCTGGGACCTCATCCGCTGGGGTGACGCCGCGAAAGTGCTTACCGAAAACGAAACGGCCTTCCAGAGCGTCCGTACCTTCGATCCGAACAAGGACAAGTATCTTCCGATTCCGCAGAGCGAGATGAGCCGTACCGCCGGTACGGGCGAATTCGAGCTCAAACAGAATCCCGGTTATTAATGGCCACCACTAAATGTATACGATTATGAAGAACATATTCAAGATCAGTCTGCTCCTTGCCCTGGCGGCCGCCTGCCTGCTGGCCTGTGCACCTCTGGACAGGGATGAATATCAGCTTGGCGATCCGGTCAGCGAGAGTCAGCTCTCCTTCACGACGGCCCCTTCCGCTTCTTCGGCGAACATCATCGTGCTGAAGAATACCTCGGCTGTCCCCGGCGTCGTCCTGTGGGACCTCGGCAACGGCTCCACCGCAAAAGGGGATGAAGTCTCCGTCCCGTATCCCTTCAAGGGAGAATATACGATCCTGATGTCCTTGTACACCAAGGGCGGCAGCGCCACGATTTCCAAGGTGATCTCCATCTCCGAGGATGACTACGGCCTGCTCGATACACCGGGTTTCAACGCCCTGACCGGCGGCGCCGATGCAGCCGCGGGCAAGACCTGGGTTTTTGCCCGTTATACCAAGGGCCATTTCGGTGTCGGCGACGTCAATGCGGCGCCTGAAGTGAACGGTCCGGCCTGGTGGCAGTGCGATCCCAACGGAAAAGATGGCTGCTCGTTCTATGAAAACGAATACACCTTCATCCAGAAAGGTACAAAACTGATCTGGAAGAATCAGGGCAACATCTACACCAATGAGAACGGAATGAACCACCTCGGTATTCCGGGTACGGCCAATCCGGTCGTAGGCGACTTCGACGTCCCGTACACCCCGGCCGACAATCTCACGTTCTCCCTCGATGAGGATAATATGACGCTGACGCTCAGCGGTAACGCTTTCTTCGGCTTCTATACGGGCGTGAGCGTATATCACATCATCCGTATGACGGAGCACGAGATGTATCTCTGGTGCGGCAGCGCGGCCGAACCCGGCAACGCCTGGTATTTCATCCTCGTCCCGAAAGACGAGTTGAAGGAACCCGAACCGGAGCCGGTCATCCCGCCGGATCCGAAACCCGAACCGGAAGAGGCGTGGTTCCGCCCGACGGCAGAGTCCAACCTGCTCCGTACAGCCGTGGATTATGAGCACTGGTTCAGCGATGCCGACTGGTCCGGCGGCCTCGAGCCCGGCATCTCGGTGAAGAACAATATCACCATCACGGTGCCCGACGGCATAGGCGGCGGCGAATGGATGGGTCAGTTCAAGATCCGCACCCATATCCCGGCCGATGCCCGTGAACGCTTCGACTTCAGCTGCAACATCACCGCCACGAATCCCGGCACGGCCACCATCAAGATGACGGCTGCCGACGACCCGAATGACGACGAGTTCTTCTATGACGGCAATGTGGCGGTGGATGGTTCCACGCTGTTCGAATCCGCCGACCATATGCTCAACAACGAAACGGAGAGCATCCTGCTGATTTTCGACTTCGGACGTTTCCCGGCCGGTACGGTGATTACCCTGTCCGATATGTGCCTCCAGAAACATATTCCGCTGAGCGAAAAACCGACGGTGGCCAACCTGTGGCCTTCGGCGACGGTAACCACGACGCAGTGGTTCAGCGGTCCGGATTGGTCGGGTACCCTTTCGGCACCGTTCAATAAGCTCGATGACAACGGTTTCGAGATCACGATGCCCGAGGGTATCGGCGGCAGCGAGTGGATGGGCCAGTTCGCTCTCCATACGGATATCCCGCTCCTGGCTTCTCACGAGTACGAGTTCTCCTGCGTGGTGACAGCGACGGCGGATGCGCAGTATACGATCAAGCTGACGAACGATCCCGAGGATGACAGTAAGGTGAGCTTCTATGACAATGCGCTGACGATGAAGAACGGTTCTGTCAAGGTGCGGAAGGTCGGCGTCAAGCCGGCGTCCGCCGACGCCGAGGCGGCGATGCTGATCTTCGACTTCGGCCGTGTCCCGGCCGGCACGAAGGTGACCGTCACGGATATTGTCCTGCAGGAGTATGTCTATTGATTCAGTGCACGGAATGGTTACTTTTTCGATATGGTCCATCGTCCTGCTGGTTGCTTCCTGCAACACGCCTGTGACGCCGGATGATCCCAAGCCGGAGGTCCCCTCCATCGGCTTCGCGACCAGCGAGCTGGTCGTGGATGCCGAGGGCGGGGAGGCCTCCGTCAAGGTGACGGCATCCGCAACCTGGACGGTGGAAGCGGACGGCCAGGGCTGGTACGCCCTGGCCTCGCCGTCCCAGATCTACCGGGGCGAAAGTATCCTGAAAGTATCGGCCCAGCCCAACAATACCCAGTCGCCCAGAACGGGGACGCTGCATTTTACCAGTGGGGAGACGAAAACCTCGCTGAAGATAACCCAGCCTAATTTCGTTCCTGCGTTGTCATTCTCTCCAGGAGAAGTGACAGGCGAAGGCGCCGGCGGGGAAGTGGTGGTGAAAACCTCCGCCAACTCCGCCTGGACGCTGGAGGAATCGGATGTGGACTATTGGTTCAGCATCTCTCCCAAGACCGTCGGTAAAGGAGAAGGCGAACTGAAAGTGAAATTCAATCGCAGCTATGTTGACGAGAAGCGAACGGCGCAGGTTCGTTTCCGTAGTGGCGACGTCGTGAAGACGCTCGTCGTCACGCAGAACGAAGGCGAACCCGTGCCTGTCGGTGCCTATGTGCCGGAAGGATACCAGCTGGTATGGCAGGACGATTTCTCCGGATCCTCAGCCGGGCTGCTGGAGAAGTGGCGCTATGAGGATTGGGCGCCGGGGCGTGTGAACCACGAACTGCAGCGCTATGTGCCGGACGACCGCCGTACGGCCTATACACAGGACGGGGCTTTGTACATCGTGGCCCGGAAAGATGGCGGCCAGGTGATTTCCGCGCGGATGAACAGCCGGGAATCCTGGCTATACGGCTATTTCGAGGCGGCCATCTGGCTGCCGAAGGGCAAGGGAACCTGGCCGGCGTTCTGGATGATGCCGAACGACCAGTCGAAGGGATGGCCGGCCTGTGGCGAGATCGACATTATGGAAGAGGTGGGCGTGGATGCCTGCATCACTTCCTCGTCCATTCACTGCGAAGCGTACAACCACGTGAAGAATACTCAGAAGACGGCCAGCCGTACGACGGCGGGAGCCGAGAACGAGTACCACGTTTATGCGCTGGAATGGACGGAGGATGCCATTAAGACCTACATCGACGGCGTCCTGCTGCTCGAATTCAAGAACGACCGGTCGGGGCGCGAAAGTACCTGGCCGTTCAATAAGAAATTTTATCTAACTTTGAATCTTGCTTGGGGCGGTGACTGGGGCGGCTATGCCGGCGTGGATGAGAGTGCGCTCCCTTGCACGATGAAGGTGGATTATGTGCGTGTATATAAGAAATGAAAAATAAATCCATCCTTTTGACGATTACAGCCCTGGCTGTCCTGTTGGTGATGGCCGTTTCGTGTGCGCGATCCAAGCCCACTACCATCGGTTCGGATGCCGCCCTGGAGAAACGGGTGGACCAGCTGCTGGGCCGGATGACACTGCAGGAGAAGATCGGCCAGATGAACCAGGTTTCAGCGGGCGGAGACGTTTCCAACTACGCGGATGCCGTCCGCCAGGGACAGGTAGGCTCCATTCTGAACGAGGCCGACCCGGTAAAGGTCAATGAGTTCCAGCGCATCGCGGTGGAAGAGTCCCGGTTGGGTATTCCGCTGCTTGTCGGTCGCGACGTGATACACGGATTCCATACCATTTTCCCGATTCCGCTCGGGCTTGCGGCGACATTCGATCCGCAGCTGGTGGAAGAGGGTGCACGGGTGGCAGCCGTGGAAGCTACGGCACAGGGCATTCGCTGGACGTTCTCGCCGATGCTCGACATTGCCCGCGATCCCCGTTGGGGCCGTATGGCCGAAGGCAGCGGTGAAGACACCTGGCTGGATGCCCGTATGGGCGAGGCGATGGTGCGGGGCTATCAGGGTGCGACGATCGATACGACCTCGATGGCGGCCTGCGTCAAGCACTATGTGGGCTATGGCGCTGCCGAGGGAGGACGTGATTACAACAGCACTTTCCTGACCGAGCGCCAGCTGCGCGACATTTACCTGCCGCCGTTCGAAGCGGCCGTGAAGGCGGGAGCTATGACGCTGATGACTTCATTCAACGACAACGACGGCGTTCCATCTACTGGCAATACATTCATTCTCAAGGATGTTCTCCGCAATGAATGGGGTTTCGACGGATTGGTGGTCACGGACTGGAATTCGATGGGCGAGATGATCGCCCACGGCTTCGGCGCCGATCGCAAGGAGGTGGCGAAGCTGGCCGCGAATGCCGGCGTGGATATGGATATGATGACGTTCGGTTTCCTGTCTCATCTGGAAGAATTGGTCCGCAGCGGCGCGGTGAAAGAATCCACGATCGACGCCGCGGTCCGCAACATCCTTCGCGTCAAGTTGCGTCTCGGCCTGTTCGAGCATCCTTATGTGGATGTGGCGGCGGGCCAGGCCGTACAGTATGCGCCGGATCATCTGGATGCAGCGCGCCGGGCTGCCGAAGAGTCGGCCGTCCTGCTGAAGAACGACGGCGTGCTGCCGCTCGATGCGGGCACGGTTCGCACCATCCTGGTCACCGGCCCGATGGCTGATGCGCCTCACGACCAACTGGGTACCTGGGCTTTCGACGGGCAAAAGGAACACACCGTAACACCGCTCAAGGCACTGCAGGAGCGCTTTCCCGGCAGGGTGGTCTATGTGCCGGGCCTTTCGTACAGCCGTCAGGAGCGTGAACGCTTCGACGACGTAGTGGCTGCGGCCCGGCGGGCTGACGTGGTGCTTGTCTTCTTGGGAGAGGAAGCCATTCTCTCCGGCGAGGCGCATTGCCTGGCCGACCTGAACCTGATCGGTTCGCAGAGCGCGCTGCTCGCCGCCCTGAAGGCAACCGGTAAACCGGTTGTCGCTACGGTGATGGCCGGCCGGCCGCTCACCATCGAGCGCGACCTGCCCCAATGCAATGCGATGTTCTATGCTTTCCATCCCGGTACGATGGGCGGTCCCGCGCTGGCCAACCTCATTTTCGGTGACGTGAATCCATCCGGCAAGACCCCGGTCACTTTCCTGCGTACCGTCGGACAGGTTCCGCTCTACTATTCGCATCATATGACCGGTCGCCCCTACGGCGGGGAGACCCTGCTCGCAGACATCGAGCCGGAAGCGGGGCAGACTTCGCTGGGCAATACTTCGTATTACCTCGACTACGGCGCCTATCCGCTGTTCCCGTTCGGCTATGGCCTCAGCTACACGACTTTCGCCTATTCCGACATCGCTTTGGACAAGGATGTATACCCGGTCGACGGTACGATTTCCGTTACATTCGACCTGGTCAATACGGGCAAGTTCGACGGGACGGAAGTAGCCCAAGTGTATGTGCGCGACCTCGTCGGTTCCGTCACCCGTCCAGTCAAGGAACTGAAGGCGTTTGAGCGGGTGGCCCTGAAGGTGGGCGAAAGCCGCCGCCTGCAGGTTCAAATTCCCGTTTCCGACCTGGCGTTTTTCGCCCTGGACGGCGTGAAGAAAGTAGAGCCGGGAGAATTCCAGTTGTGGGTGGCCGGAGATAGTGCTTCCGGCGATCCCGTTTCTTTCCAAATCCAATGATATGCGTATGAATCGATGGTGGATGATATGCGCCTTGATGATGCTGGTGGCGGTTTCTTGTTTCGAGGAATCGCCATCCGGCATTCTTCGTTCCGTTTCGGTGGAATGCGAAGAATTAGTGGTTCCGCAGAACGGGAGCGCTTCGTTCCTGTTCCGGGTCGACCAGGCGGAATACGCCTTTGACCTCGAGAAGGATGTGGAACTGCTGATCGCGAAGGGCCCTTTCTCCGCATCGAAGTATTTCTGTCTTGACCGCGTGGAGCGCGACACGGTTCCTGGATTATACCGGGCCTTTGTCAAGGACAAAGGCGTGTCGGATGACTACTATGAGGAAGTCACCCTGGGCGTCCGGAAGCCGGATGGCGGGATGATGCTTTCCGCGCTGTTCCGCTGCGAGGGAGAATACGGCGGTCCGCTGGGCCCCGTCCAGAAGACAGGCCTTCCCATCCTTTACCTGGATACGCAGTATGGCGCCGCCATTGCCTCTAAGGAGACCTATGTGAAAGCCGGCCTGTCGTTGCAGGAGCCGGGCTCGAAAGAGATTTCGGAGCCGCTCGCCTGTTCGGTGCGCGGCCGCGGCAACACTACGTGGGAGTGGCCGAAGAAGCCTTATCTCGTGAAACTCGACAGCAAGGCGTCCCTGCTGGGGATGCCGGCCCACAAGCGCTGGGTGCTGCTGGCCAATTTTATGGATCGCACGCTGATGCGCAATCTTGTGGCGATGAAGGTGTCATCGATGACGAAACTCGCCTGGACACCGCGCTGCCGGAGCGTGGAACTGGTCCTGAACGGGGAACACAAGGGCACGTACCTGCTGATCGAGCAGGTGCGCGTGGATAAGAACCGCGTGAACGTGGGGGATGACGGCTGGCTGATCGAGTCGGACTTCCACTTCGACAACGAGGTGCAGTGGATGGATCCGCACGGCCGCTGCGTGCAGTTCCCGTCAGGCATTCCGTTCGGCATCAAGAACCCGGACCCGGATGAGATCAAGCCGG
>JAFYIK010000082.1 GCA_017538685.1 Bacteroidales bacterium
AACACCAGTTTGTCCGCCAGGGTCTGGTCCGGATAACGGGCGTCGTAGTCTGCCAGCATCGCGTTGATCTTGTCCGCGGCCAGGCGCATATAGTGCTCCGACTCCTGAGTGGCCACCAAGGTGTACTCCTTGCCGGCGATCTTAAGGGTGATGCTGTGCTTGGTCTGGTCTGGCATACTAGTTGGCGATCAGACGGATACATTTGTCTATCTCCCGGATGAGCTTGTCTATCCTCTCCTTTGCGGCGGCTTTGTCTCCGTCCGCGGTAAAGGCTCCCGCGAGTTTGTACCGGTCTATCTGTTTTGTCAATTCAGTTATCTGCTGTTTGTACTTGACCACCTCCGACTCCTTGACAACGAGCTTTGCGGCGAGCTCGTCGCCGCGATGCTTCTCCGTTTCGTACAGAGAAATCAACCGTTCGATGTCTTTCCGGAGGTCGTCTGTCATACCCTACAAATATAATTATTTTTCCCTATTTCTCTATCAATTCCACCGATTTCCTGTCGATTTGCACGCAGGCGGTGCCCAGAAGGGGCAGACGGACCGCCAGGCAGTCCTTCCCGTCCAGGCTGACAAGCTCCACTACCCTGCCCTCGAGGGCGCCTTCCTTCACGCGGACTTTGTCGCCGGGATGGAGGTGGCGGTCGATCACCTTTACCTCCCCGTTCGCGCTTTCCACCATTGCGATGAAGGCTTCCATCTGATCGTCAGGCACGCGCGCGGGCTTGTAGGTCCCGGGGCTCTCCGAGAGGTAGTTTGTCAGATATGGGATTTCGTCCAGCGAACGGCGGCGCTCCTGTTCGGTGCAGCGAACGAACACTATGCGGGGGATGAGCAGCCGCTCCACCACTTTCTTGCGGTCCGACCACTGGCGCAGCTCGCGGCTTACTGCCACGAACACCCCGTAACCCTTCGCAGAAAGGGCCGCAGCCACATTTTTATCCTGGCAGGAGCGGGTGCAGGCTATGTACCAGTGCAGTTCGTTCATACATACAAATGTAGCCATTTTTTCTTAACTTTGCTTTGTTATGGAAGACAAGCTTGATATGCTGCGCGCAGCAGCCGCGACCCCGAAAGTGAAGGTCGCAGACGTGAACTCCAATGTCGCGGAGATTGCAAGGCTCTGCAAGGAAATCGCCGGGGAATGCAACCCCGCCATTATCGTTCTGCCCGAACTCGCAGTCACGGGTTACACCTGCGGAGATCTGTTCCGCCAGACCCATCTGATCCAAAATGCCGAAGACGGCGTGGGCAAGCTCTGCGAAGAGACTGCGCACCTTTCCCAGCTGATAGTGGTCGGCTGCCCGGTGGCTTATGGCTCGAAGCTCTACGACGCCGCCGTGGTCATCCGGGAAGGGCATATCCTCGGCATCGTGCCGAAGTCTTCCGTCTCCCCCGACGAATCGCGCTGGTTCAGCCCCGCTCCCGCAGAAGCAGTCGAGTTGGTGTTCGCCGGGCAGACCTGCCTTATGCAGGCGGCCCGCATCTTCGAGTGCGACGGCGTGCGCTTCGGCATAGAGGCAGGCGAATCCCTGTTGACCTCCCGGACTGCCGACGTTTTCCGCGAGGCCGGAGTTGACCTGGTCCTCTGCCCCGCGGCATCGTGCGAGCTCGCCGGGAAGCAGGAGCACCGCAAGGCCGCGCTTAAGACCGCATCAATGGCCCTGCAGGCCGCATACGTTTTCAGCTCGAACGGCTATGGCGAATCCACGGACGACTTCGTGTGGGCCGGAGCGTCGCTGATTTACTCGAACGGCGAACTGCTCGCAGAGAACGGGCGTTTCCAGCACAAATCGAGCTGGACTGCGGCGGAAATCGACCTCAGGCGCCTGCATCGCGACTACGGTATCCCCGCCCCGGAAGAGGCAGAAGACGAGCTAGACCCTATGCCTTTCGTCCCTTCGGACCCCGCCAGGCTTGCCGCGCGCTGCCGCGAGATCTTCAACATACAGACTGTCGGCCTGATGAGCCGCCTCGAGCATATCCATTGCAGCAAGTGCGTCATCGGCGTTTCCGGCGGACTGGACAGCACCCTCGCGCTGCTCGTCATCTGCGAGGCGTTCGACCGCCTGGGGCTGGACCGCAAAGGCATCTACGCAGTAACTATGCCCTGCTTCGGCACCTCCGACAGGACCCATTCGAACGCGTGGAAGCTAATGGAAAAGCTCGGCGTGAACGCGATGGAAATATGCATAGGCGATGCCGTGCTCCAGCATTTCAAGGACATAGGGCACGACCCTTCCGTGCACGACCTGACCTACGAAAACTCGCAGGCCCGCGAGCGCACGCAGGTGCTGATGGACCTCGGGAACCAAGTTGGAGGAATAGTGGTCGGCACCGGAGACCTCTCTGAGATTGCGCTCGGATGGTGCACCTACAACGGCGACCATATGAGTATGTACGGAGTCAATGCCGGAGTGCCGAAGACCCTCATCCGCGCGATGGTGCGGGTGATGGCGCAGGGGCATCCCGCTTCGGACACGCTGATGGACATCGTGGACACTCCCGTCTCACCCGAACTCGTTCCCGGCCAGGTCACGGAAGACCTTCTGGGGCCTTACGAGCTGCACGACTTCTTCCTGAGGCATTTCACGAAGGGAGAAGCGCCGCAGGAAATCCTGCGAAAGGCTGTTCCCGCGTTCAATGGAACCTACGACAACGAACTGATAGGCAGATGCCTGAAGACCTTCCTCAAGCGTTTCTTCAGCCAGCAGTTCAAGCGCGCCTGCAGTCCCTGCGGGCCCAAGGTCGGGACAGTCGGTCTCTCACCTCGCGGCGACTGGCTTATGCCGACTGACGCATCTTCTCGCCTTTGGCTCGAAGAATTAGATTAATTACCAAACATCAAGGTCATATCTGCGGATATGGCCTTTTTTGCTGTCTGCTCCGGCACGAACTTCCAGTCGCCGAGGCCGGTGAGGTCGGAGGCGGAGACGGCGCCGTGCTGCTCGAAGTAGCGGTAGATGAGGTCGCGGATTTCGGGATAACGGGCGACGAGGCGGGCGTCGAGCTCTTCGCGGGTGAGACCTGCGCCCTTCAGCAACAGGTCTCCGCCGCCTGCGGCGCGGTAGGAGGTCATCGCCACGTTGTACTCACGCCCGAGGTCGAAGAGGCCGCCGCCGGCGAGCGAGCTGATGGCGACCCTGCTGCCGTAGGGTTTGGTGATGTCCACCGTGTAGTCGAGTCCGGACGCGCTGTCGAAATTGTAGCTCGGGTAATTGAACGACCAGCGGCTCTGGAAGTAGCGGGCGTCGTCGCGCTGGCTCATATTGAGGACGTGTCCTCCGGGCTTCCAGGTCACTATCCACTTGTCGTACGAGTATTCCAGGTAATCGAGGATTTCCTGTCCGGTGAGACGCAGCACGCAGAGGGTGTTCTCATAGGGATAGATCGTGAACATATCGTTGAAGACGAGCGTTCCGGCTTCGACTGTCTTGTTGTATGAGAGCGGCGCGGCGAAGGCGATGTCAGCCCCGGATGCGGCCAGTTGGACGTGGTGGATGAAATCGATGTAGAAACAGCGTCCGGCGTAGGATTCGCGGGTGAGCATAGGCTGGTCGATGGAGCCTACTTCCTTGAGGGTAAAGGCCTTGACCTTGGCGTAGTCTTCCGCGAATGCGGCTCGCATCTTCGCGTCGGCCTTGCGCTTGTCCACGCGGACTATCGAAGGGGTGATGGTTTTGGTGCCGTCTTTTCCGACCGTGATCACGGTGTGGCTGAAGTTGTTCGCCTTGGACCCGGTGTTCACGAGCGCGATGCTGTCCGCGCTTTCCATCCTCTGGCGGTGGTCGTGGGAGGTGACGACAAGATCCACCCCGCGCAGAGTCTTGAAGAGGTCAAGCCCCTGGGCCTCAAGCACTTCGCCGTCCCCGGCGCCGACCCCGCTATGCACTGCCACTATCGTCACGTCCGGCCTGACCTTCGCTTTCAGCGCATCCACCCTCTCCTGCACGAAAGGCACTAGCGAGACGAACCTGATTCCGGACCAGATGCTCTCGTCCAGCCAGGCTGCCATATTCGCATTCGTGTAGCCCAGAACCAGCACCTTGAGACCACCCTTCCTGAAGACTGCATATTCGGGCCAGTAGGACTTTCCGTCCGGCCCCAGAGCGTTGCCGGCGAGAAACGGGATGCCGTGGGCTTTCAGCTGGGGCGTGACTCGGTCGTAAACGCGGTGCCCCGTCTCCACGTCGTGGTTGCCCACCACTATGGCGTCATAGCCCATATAGCCCGCCAGACGCACGAAGAGGTGCTCGTCGAGCGTGTCCACGTAATTGTAGAAGTAGGCCGCGTTGTCGCCCTGCAGGCAGTCGCCCGCATCGAGCAGCAGCACGTTCTCCCTGCCCACGGCGGCGCGGAGGCTGTCCACATAGTGATTGACTGCCAGCAGGCTGGCGACCTGGCGACCTCCGACGTAGGTGCTGTCGAACCAGGCGCCGTGGACGTCGTTGGTGGTGATAATATGGACAGTGCCGGTGTGCGGCTGACAGGCGGATGCGACGAGGGCCGCAAGCGCCAGGAAATATAGGGTCAGATGTTTCATATGTCGAATACCAGGGCGACGCGCTGCTCGGAGCCGAGGAAACCTTCGGAGCCGAAGTGGAAGCGGAAGCTCACTTTGAGATCCAGGTTTTCGGAGATGCGCGGCATCCAGTACAGTTCCGTGAGGTCGTAGAAGCCTTTATAGAACTTCGAACCGCGGTAGAGCAGGTCTGCATAGGGGTTGCCGGCCGTGTCCACATCTTTGTAGAACGGCAGCATATCCTGAGTGTAGGCCGTCACGTTCTTCAGCCCGAGGCTCTTCCAGCGGAGGTTCGCCTCGGCCTCGCCGCCGAACGGGAGACGGAGATCGTCGCGCTTGCGGTCCTTTTGATAACTGGCTATCGCGCTGAGTTTCAGGCTGATTTTGCTTTCAGCGCTATCGGGCGCTAGCTCAAGCTTTCCGAAGAGCTGGAGGTGGTGATTGTCCACCACGCCCGGGGCAGCGACACTTCCGGCATAGTGATAGAAACTCCCGGCCCAGCCCAGGGAGAAGCCCGGCGCGACTCCCACCGAGCCATAGCTGAGGATCTGGAAACGTTCCTTGCGGGTGGCGCCGTACTTTCCCATCCAGTCAAGGGCGAGCTCCGTGAAGAAAGCGTCCTTGCCGTACGACAGGTACATACCGTCCAGGTTGAAGTCGGTCTCGACAGTCTCCTCGCTCATAAGGGCTTCGCTGTATGACCCCCTGATGAAACGACGCGGGTAACAGCCTGCGGCGGCGGAAAAGAGCCTCTGTCCGTCGT
>JAFYIK010000083.1 GCA_017538685.1 Bacteroidales bacterium
ACACCGCTACCCAGTGGATACTCGGCATCAAGCCCGAATACGACGGACTGCTCGTCAAGCCGTGCCTGCCCGCTTCCATCAAGAAGTTCAAGGTGCGCAAGGCCTTCCGCGACGCAGTTTACGACATCACCGTCGTGAACACCGGCAAAGGCGGCTCCGAGTTCATCCCTTACGAACCGGGTGAACACTCAATAACCATCGAGGTTTAATTATGCTTATTACCCTGCTGGCGGCATTTCTGCTGAACAATGGATGGAGTTTCCATCTGGGCGACGCTGACTCTATGGCCGCTGATTTCGGCCACGGCACTCAGTATTTCTCCCATATGGCGAAGGCCTGCGCCTGGGACGGCGTGGATGCCACCAGTCTCGATTTCGTGGAGGATTCCACCTGGACGCGCGTCAATCTCCCCCACGACTGGGTTGTGGATCTGCCGTTCAGCCCTGAAGCATCGCACAGCCACGGCTACAAATGCGT
Organism: Bacteroidales bacterium; assembly: GCA_017538685.1. Next base: position 478 of record JAFYIK010000083.1, read on the forward strand.
CGGCTGGAAGTATCCGCAGAACTCTATAGGCTGGTACAGGCGCGAGCTCGACATCCCGGCATCAGCCAAGGGAACTGTGATTACCGTTGAATTCGAAGGCGTCTATCGCAATTACGATGTTTATATCAACGGCTATTACATAGGCCACGAGAACAGCGGCTACGCCACTCGCGAATACGACCTCAGCGATTATCTCGACTACGGAGGACGCAATGTTTTGGTTGTCCGAGTGGACGCTTCGCTCGAAGAAGGCTGGTACTATGAAGGTGCCGGCATCTACCGTAATGTCTATCTCTGGGAAGGCGGCAAGCTCGTTCAGGAGCCCGCTCAGGTCGATTACGCATTCTCCCCCGAACAGGGCTTTCTTGTTGACGGCAAAAAGGTCTTCCTGAAAGGCGCCAACATCCATCAAGATGCGGCCGGAGTCGGCATCGGAGTTCCCGACGAGCTTTGGCGCTACCGCATCGCCCGCCTCAAGGAATTCGGTTTCAACGCCATACGCACGGCCCACAATCCCGCTTCCCCTTCCCTGCTTCGCATCTGCGACGAGATGGGTATGTACGTTATCGAGGAGGTCAGGCAGTTCGGTTCCTATCCTGAGGCGCTGGAGCTTTTAAAGAATATGATCGAGCGCGACCGTCACCACAAATGCGTCATCGCCTGGGGCATCGGCAATGAGGAGTGGGGCGGCAGACCGGTCGGCGGCGCCGTAGCCCGCAAGATGGTCGCCTACGCCCACGAGCTCGACCCCGGCCGCCCCACGACCTACGGCAACTCCGGCGGCGAGTATATGATCGACGATGAGGTGGACGTGCCCGGCTACAATTACATCCGCCAGAACCATATCGACCAGGACCACGCCGAGCACCCTATGCGCTCCGCCATCGGCACCGAAGAAACTTCGGGCGCTGGCGTGCGCGGCTCCAAGGGCGATTTCGACATCGATTTCGTCCGCGAAGGCTATGAGTTCTATGCCTCGAGGCCCTGGACCGCGGGACTTTTCTTCTGGACCGGTTTCGACTATCGCGGCGAGCCCTACCCCAAGGCCTGGCCCAACACCGGCTCGCTTTTCGGCCTTATGGACTACTGCGGCTACCCTAAAGAAGAAATGTGGGAGCTCCGCGCCCTATGGTCCGGCGAGAGCAAGCGCGAACTGAAAGCCGCGCGCAAGGCCGAAGAGCCTACTTTGAAGCCCGGACAGATCGTCCTCAAGCCACACAAGACTGAACTTGCCCGTGACGGACAGGATATCATCGTGATTGATGTGTGGTCCTCCGAGCCCTCGCTCGAGGTGAGCGTCACTGGCGCCGATTTCCTCGGCTGGGGCAACGGCGATCCCCAATTCCGGCACATCGAGCGCCCCGGTCGCGCTTCGAGTGATCCCGCCCGCACCGCTCAGACGCTGACCATCTACCCCTTCGTCGGCCGCGCCCAGGTTCTCGTCCGCTCGATCGAAGGCCAGACCGACCGCATCACCGTCCGCATCGGCTCCGCCGAACTCATCATCCGCTAATAGCCTCATCACCGGCGCCATTTTCCCATTATTTGGCGCATATTCCCGCCTTTTATCACAATCCGGCGCCTGTTTGACTTCATTTGGCGCCAAATGGGCATTATCTCCGGGTAACGGCGCCGGATTTGCCTTTTTTAGCGCAGTATTTACGTTATTACGGCCGGAATTATTATTTTTACACAATCAATATACTAGTAGTATGAAGAGAATGTTAATTATTGCGGCAGCGATGCTGCTGTCTTTGGGCTTGAATGCCCAGAATTCCCGCCTGGACGTTCAGGAAATCAAGCTCTCGAACGGTATGCAGGTGTGGCTCAACCAGGATGCCTCCCAGCCGAAGGTTTTCGGCGCTGTGGTGGTGAAAGCCGGCGGAAAGGACTGCCCGGACACCGGTCTGGCGCATTATCTTGAGCACCTCCTTTTCAAGGGCACGACCGAAATGGGTACGATTGACTATGAAGCTGAAAAGGTGTGGCTGGACTCGATCGCAATCTGTTATAACCAGCTTGCAGACACCAAGAACGACAGCGTTCGCTTTGAGATCCAGAAGCACATCAACGAGCTCAGCATCAAGGCGGCGGACTATGCCATCCCGAACGAGTTCGACCTTCTGACAGCTCGCTACGGCGGCACAAGCCTCAATGCTGCGACTTCATACGACTACACTTATTACTTCAACACCTTCTCCCCCCAGTACATAGCCCAGTGGTGCGAACTTAACAGCCACC
>JAFYIK010000084.1 GCA_017538685.1 Bacteroidales bacterium
GGCCACCCCCACTGTAGCATACTGTGGGAGGGGTGGGGTAGGAGATTGCTGTTCGTTTTATGAAATAAATTTCATAAATTTGTAAACTGCGTAATATAGCATCGTAACGAATAGCAATGCTTTTGTCAAGCGTCATATCGTTCCTACTCACTTTCGGCGGCCCGGCTGACGGGACGGCCGGGGTGCCTGTGAGCGTCCGGTGGACGCCCACCTACGCGGCCGCCGACACCACGGCCGCGCAGGCAGGAAGCGCTATGCTCGGCGGAACGTGGATACCCGATGCCGGGTATGACGGTTCCGTCACTCCCGACCAGATCGGGGGTCTTACCCGCAACGGCGAGGTGCACTTCCGCTGGAACAAGTATCGTTACGAAGCGGGATATATGAACAACGCCGAGGCGGCGGCGCAGGTCAGGCAGATGCTGGAAGAGATAGGCCTGGAGCATATCGATTCAGTGATAGTGACCGCGTACGCATCGCCCGAAGGCGTTTACGAACATAACCAGATGCTCTGCCGCAAGCGTGCCGAGGAGTTCGAGAAGGTCGTGAAGAAAGAGCTTGGTCTCGCGGCCGAAGGTCTGCACCTCATCGTGAGGCCAGGCGGAGAAGCGTGGGCGCTCCTGCGCGAGCGCATTGTGGATGACCCGGACATCTCCGCGACCGCCCGCAGGCGTATCTTGAAGCTGTTGGACAACAAGCGAATCGGCTGGGACACGAAGAAATGGAGGATGGAGCACGGCAGGCTCGGCAGGACTCCCGAAGAAGGAGACGTCTACCGCTGGATGCTCAAAAAGCACTACCGCCATCTGCGCTCCCTCGCCGTGGAGATCTACGTCTCGAACGTGATTGTGGCGGTGGACGGCCCGGCGCTCGACGTGGTGCCGGAGGAGATCCCCGATCACGTCGGGGATGAGGACACGACGGTCGTGGCCCCGGCGGACAGCACGGTCAGCCCATTCGAAGAGCAGGTGGTGCTCACCGACGAGGTTCCGGAGCCCGGCGTGGTGATCAGCAAGCGCTCCTTCCCCACCCTGGAGAAGTTGGACAGCCTCATCCGCCTGCCGAGTCAGCTCTACCGCGAGTGGCTTTGCAGGTTCGCGCCGAAGCGGGAGTTCGTTCCAGACCCGGACGCCTTCGAGACCTTCGACGACGATAAAACGATCGAGCGTGTGAAGGGCATCCAGGCCGACATAGACCACGAGCACCGCTGCGTGTTCGCGCCGAAGCTGGAGTTCTTCCCCGACCCGGACGCGTTCGAGGTGTTCGACGAAGATAAGAAAGTGGACAGGATAGCCAGCATAGAGAGCGTGCAGCTGCTGGAGCAGAAGCACAGCCGCAACTTGGCCCCGAGGCACGTGGGCGCGCAGCCGCTGGAAGAGCCGGCGGCCGAGGAAATCCCCGTCTGGCCCATCCTGGGAGTGGGGACGAACCTGCTCTACGACGCGACTTACGTTCCCGGCTACGGTTTCACTTCGATTCCGTCGCTGACGGTGGAGTACTACCCGGAAGACGGGCACTACACCATAGGCACGGACCTGGAGTGGCCGAACTGGCGCCATCCGGACCAGCACCGTTTCTTCCAGATCCACAACGTGTCGCTGTGGGGCCGCTACTACTTCAAGCCCGAGCAGTACTGCTTCGACGGCTGGTATCTGTCCGGCAGCGCGAACGCCGCTATGTTCGGCCTCGGCTGGAACAAGAGGGGCTGGGAAGGCGAAGGACTGGGAATTTCCGCGGGCGGAGGCTACAAATGGACCTTCGGACGCATCTACATAGATGCGGGGCTCGCACTCGGCTTCCTTTACGCCCGCTACGACCCCTATGTGTGGGGCGACGACATAACCGGCTGGTATTACTACGATTACACGGGGGACCCCGATGCGTTCCAGAAGCGCCGTATGGCTTTGTACTGGTTCGGCCCCACCAGAATACAGGTAACACTGGGAATCAATCTTTTCAACCGCAACCGCATCAGGAAGAAATGAAAGGGAGAAAGCACATATGGATCTTTGTGATCGCCGCAGTCCTTGCGGTGGGTTGCACCATTGAGCCCATCCTGCATCTGAGGCAGGCCATCAGAGTCATCGTGAATGTGCTCTGGAAGGCCGAGGTGTACCCCGAGGGCATCAAGCCCACCGGCGTGAGCATCTACTTCTTCCGCGACAAAGACTTCTACAAGCAGCATACGACGGCGAGCGTGGACTCCTGCACCATCAGGCTCGAGCCCGGCCGCTACTCGATGTATATGATTTCGCAGAGCCCGGACGAATTCGGCCAGATGGCTTTCAGCCAGCTGGACAATTACGACAGCGCGAGGGTTTCGCTGCTGGAGACCAAGAGTTCGTGGCGCACCCGCGCCGAGGGCGAGTTCATCGCGAGCAATCCTGAGATGATGACGGTCGGTCTCGCGGACGATTTCGAGATCTCTGCGGAGCTCATCGAGAGTTACGTCCGCTCCCTTGCGGACACTCCTCCTGGAGAGGAAGAGACCACTCACCGCTACTACACGATAAAGGTGCCAGTAAACCCGAAGAGCATAGTGTCGCAGTACTGGATCACTATTTATTCGGACAATGCCGACCTGCTGAGGGGCGTCCGCGCCAGCACCACTGGTATGGCCCGCAGCTTTATGCTCACCAAGGGAATCACCGGCGACGACGAATGCGTGCAGATTATCTCCGACTGGAAGCTCACCATCGACGATCCGGTCGAGAGGGTGGGTCACCTGGACGGCTATGTGACCACCTTCGGCTTCCCTCGCGGCGAGCTGCCGAGCCCGGAGCGTTCACCGGAATTGAACATCACCACCCTCCTTGCCGACAATATCACGGAAGACAATTACGTGTTTATGGTGGGTAACGGCATCACCCTCGAGGATCCTCCCGAAGGTTATCTGCATTGCTACCGTCTGATTCTCGGCACCAAGGATGCGCCTGTTATGCATCCGCCGGATGTCAGGCCCGCAGATGAAGCTAGTGGTTTTGATGCCACGGTGAGTGATTGGGATGAGGGCGACATAATCGACGTGCTAATGTAAATTCATTTAACAACAACATATAACTCATTAATTTTTAATCATTTAACTTTTTAACATTTTTCATTATGAAAAAATTACTTATTCTGACTGCAATCGCAGTTACCGCTCTGGCCTCTTGCGCCAAGACGGAAATCGTTCACAAGACCGCCGGACAGGGAACACCTGTTACTTTCGGCGTGTACGTACCGCTGACCACAAAAGCTGGTGCTGCTGGAACCATCACTGTTGCCGGTGCAAGTGAAACAACCTCTCTTCAGACCACTGGATTCGGCGTTTTTGCGACCTATTCCGATGGTGGCAACTATTCTGCTGCCACAGGCCCGAACTTTATGTGGAATACTCAGGTAAGCGGTGCTTCCTGGACGTATTCTCCCATTAAGTACTGGCCGAATGAGACTATCGACGACAGCCATAGTGCTATTGCTCCTGCTGCCGCCGACAAACTCTCCTTCTTCGCTTATGCTCCTTATGTAGCTCCCGCAGCCGCAACCGGTCTTTTCACTCCGGCAGAGACTGTCGGCATCAAGGCTCTTACTTCCAACGTTGCAACCACGGATCCCAAGGTTACTTTCGCGACTTCTACCGATCCTTCAGAATCAGTTGACCTCCTCTGGGCTGTAGCGGGCAGTGCTTACAGCTATACGGATGTCCACGGCGCTACTGTGAATGTGGCAGCTGGTATGCCTTTCCTCAACCTTACCAAGCCTGACCATTCAGAGGTTATTCCTCTCCACTTCAGGCATGCAACGACACGTCTTGGTTTCAAAATCGTCGGTGCTTTCGACCAGGTTGCTGCGGGTGGAACGCTTGATGCCGCCACAAAAGTAACCGTTGAGCAGGTACGAGTGGTTGACCTGAATATGTACACAACAGGTCTCCTGAATCTGAACAACACCGTTGCCAACACTCCTCTTTGGGAGAGCATGAGCGGCGGCCCTATCACTCTTGTCGTCGCCGGTGATGACCTTAATACGGCCATCAAGGACAGCGGTTCCGATGAGGTCCAGACTGCTAGCGTCACCAACTCGGCTGTGAATGTGTTTGCGAATGATAAGACCTACTTCAATCTTATTCCGACAGACGTTTCCAAGACCGTTCGTGTTGAAATCACCTATTATGTGACAACCGCAGATGGTAATCTTGATGCCGGATTCTCTCGCGTAAAGAATGTGATTTACAAGGACATCACATTTGCAAGTGGACTCCAGGCCGGAAAGTCCAACACCATCAAGATTATCCTTGGACTCACTTCCGTCAAACTTGAAGCTACCGTTGAAGACTGGGATGATCTCGAAGACACACCTGTCGATCTTCCTATCAACAGCTAGTCGATTAACCCTTTTTGCCTTCGCGGGCCTGACCGCCCGCGAGGGTCCCAAAGACCCCCGATCGGGTCGGGGGTGACAAAGAGACCCGGGCGTGGGTGACAAAAGAATGAAGACGAAACGCGAAATATGGATTTGGGTGACGGCGCTGATGGCGGCGGTGCTGCTCGTCGGGGCGTGCGTGAAGACGCACAATCCGGACGGGAAGGGCCGCGCTGACGATGGCTGGAGCATCGTGGGCGACAACGTCCCCATCTCCTTCGCGGCGAAGATTGCCGGCGAAGTGGAGACGAAGACGTCGTCGCCACTTCCCACCAGCACCAACTTCCGCGTCTTCTGCTTCTACCAGCCCGGCGTGGTGGACGACGACCCGGCCGTGGATTATGTCGGCACCTGGGACGACCTCAGCATCAACCACTGGACTCCGAACTTTATGTTCGACCAGGCGGTAACGAGGAATGACAACGGAACACCTGCCGACGACACCGACGACTACTGGGGCTATTCCCCGGTCAAATACTGGCCGAACAACCAGGAGAACACCCTCACCTTCTGGGCCTACAGCCCTTACTACGGCGACGAGGATATCCTCAAGCTCTACAAGACTAACTCGGACGATGATTATGCGAGCGACGTCCCCGGAACTCCCGAAGCGCAGTTCACCACCGACGGCACGAGGGACCTGCTCGTGTCCGATCTTGCCCAGGATCTTTCCTACCGCGGAGGCGATCCTTCCACCGTCACCCTTCAATTCCACCACACCACATCCTGGATAGATTTCAGGGTGAAGAAAGTGGACGACTCGGACGACTACGACATAGTGCTGCTATCCATCACCCTCGAAGACATCTGCAACACAGCGGTCTACAGCCTGAGCGGCTGGGGCGGCGCGTGGAACCGCGTGGACTTCACCGCCTACGACTGCGACGACGACATCAACGACGACGGCACGGAACTGGACAAAGACGAAGAAGACCGCATCACCTTCCCCGCCGGAGGGAACAAGCTCCTTCTCATCCCTCAGGCCCTGCGAAACACCACCGCCAACCTGAAAGTCGTGTACACCTTCCACGAAAAGGGCGCGGGAGGTTCGCCGACAGAATACGAAGAAAACGTGCTTCTCGGCAGCCTCACCACTCGTTGGGAGGAAGGCAAGCACTACACCTACAAAGTGAATATTTCCCCCGGTAACCCCATCCTGTTCACGACCTACGTGGGCGCCTGGGACTCCGAGCAAAACGGATACTTTAACGTGAACTGATGAAGAAGACTGCATACATAGTGTTTCTTACGCTGACGCTCTTCGCGCTGGCGGGGCTCTCTGCGTGCAGAAAGCAGGAAGCGGACGAGGGTCTGGTCCCCATTCGGTTCACCTGTCCGCCGCTGGTGGAAGTGACCACCAAGGCGAACAACAGTTTCGTCAGCGGTTCCGGCCCCCTCAACAGCGGGCAGAGCTTCGGAGTGTATGCCTGGAACACGGGTGGCTCATATCTTTCCGCAAACCCGGGATCCCCGAACTTCATCAGTACAGCTTGGGATGTCACCTTCCTGGACAACGACGACAAGGGAGCCAACAACACCTACAGTCCCGGTGCGGTGGATAACTTCTGGCCGCGCACATCCGGCTACGACTACTCCTTCGCAGCGTACTACCCCTACGGCGGAGCGGGCATTTCCGGCCCCACCTGGACCAGCGGCACCGTGGGCGTCTACAATTTCACCGCCCAGAGTACGGCGGCCAATATGATCGACTTCTGCGTTTCGGATATCGCCAACGATATGACCTACAGCACCACCAACTCCGGCTACGACGGCACGGTGGAGATGAACTTCCATCATACGCTCTGCCGCGTGCAGTTCAGGTTCGTCAAGGCTCAGGACGTGGAAGAAGACCTGCACATCAAGATACTGGACGCCAAGCTGAAGAACGTCTTCACCAAGGGCACCCTGACTGCTACCTATGCCCAGCATAGCCCCAGCCCGGGCCACGGCCTGCCGGGAACGACCACCCTGGGCTGGAGCGGCCAGAACACGCAGGCCGATTATGAAATCACGCTGAACGGCGAGGACCCCGATCCGGAAGCGTTGGACGAGCACGGCGATCCCGCTCCGGTGGAGGTGGAACTTGGTTACACCCAGACTGTGGCGGCCAGCGACGTGTTCCTGATGGTTCCGGACGATATACGCGAGAGTTCCGACCCTGTCGCCGCCCAGCAGCTCTGGTTCCAGTGGAACGTGGACGACGGCGAGCCGACCACGACCGCGCTATGGCTTTGCGACTGCGTCAGGGCCATAGGCAACCCCACTCCCGCAAACATCCATTGGGAAGCGAACAGCTTCGTCACATATACAATCGTCATTCGGGCAAAACCGATCGAGTTCTCCGACGCCGCCGTCACCATCACCTCGTGGGACGCCGAGCCGGAAATAAACGGATACTATCCTATCATCCTGTAGAATGAAGAGAATTGAGGTCATAGCGGTTTGGATGATGCTGGGAGCGCTCCTGCTCTCGGCAGGATGTTCGCGGGGCCTCGATCCCACCCCCGAATCGGCGGGCGGCGGCGCCATAGGCTTTACTGCGGAGGTGATTCTATCCGGCGACGAAACCAAGTCCGGCACCCTGAACGAAGCGACCGCTTTCACGGACGGCCAGCAGTTCCGCGTCTACGGCCGCAGGATAGGAGAAGGACGGAATACCCGTGTCTTCGGAAACGACGGCACCCTGGTGGCATACGAAGACAACGGCACGCCGGCGAACAGCGCAGACGATTACTGGGAATACACCCCCCTCAGCTACTGGTACTGGGTGAATCAGAGCAACTATTACGATTTCCTGGCCGTGTACCCCGATCCCGACGGCGCAGGCCAGTCCGAACGTATGACCGACGGCGCGGGCAACGACATCCCCGGCAACATAGCAGTCCAGAAATCCTACGCCATCACGCTCAACGGATCGGGCGTGCTGCAGCCGGGAACGGACCTGCTGATGGCGGGCACACGCCGCACCGGCGCCAATGTCGCTAACCGCACGGACAAGGTTCCGCTGACCTTCCAGCATATGCTCAGCGCCGTGAAGGTGGTGGTCTCCAACGTCTCCGACGGCACCGACCTGACGCTCAACTCCGTCGCCTTCCACAACATCATCCATAGCGCCAAGGCCAAGGTCACCATCGACGCCACCGGCGCGCCGGAGTTCTCCTGGATCGACACCCAGCGCAGAAGGGACACCGTCTATGTCCGCACCAGCGCTACCGCTATCACGGCAGGCAGCACCTTCGACCCTGCGGCCTACGACCTGCTGATCCCGGCCGACCTCACCGTCGCCATCGACGGCAGCCTGAACCCCGAATTCGACCAGCTGCCGCACCTGATCCTCACTTTCACTCCCGACGGCGGCGACCCGATTGAAAAATCCATCGCCCTGACGGATGTTCAGAGATCGCGTTACGGCACCGACGACCCGCTGCTGGAATGGGAACCCGGAAGGAAATACTGCTACAACATAAGCATACGCCTGGACGGCGGCGTGCTCGTGACTGTTATTACTACTGATTGGGAAGATATTGCGGCCGAGACCCCCGGCCTTTTGATTGAATAGAGATGAAACGGATTCTGACATACTGCTGCCTTCTTCTGGCGCTTGCGACTCTCCTCTCCTGCTTGAGGGAGAAGGCGCCCGTGCAGTTGTGCGATGAGGGCAGCACCCTGGAAATCCATTTCTCCACCGTGGGTCTGGAGTCGACCAAGGCGACCACGCCCGGAGACGGTGATGCTGCCGACGGCGGAGGCATCGCCGCCACGACTGCCGATTCGTCCGTGCCAGACCTCGTCATCCTCATCGCCAACAACATCCCCGAGCACGAGGACTACGGCAAAATCGTGATGGCCTACCCCACTACCGGCAGCCTTGAAAGCAGTTTTACCGCAAACGACACTCAGACCACGGTCAAATTCAGCTTCGCATCCAAGCCGGCCGGCGATTATATCGTCTATGCTTTCGCAAACACGGAGGGTATGTGGGAGATGACCACGAACGGCTCCGACACCTATTCCGGCGCCACGCTCACTTCGCTGACCACCGCAGCGCAGGTGGAAGCGCTTTACTTCAAGGCCCAGACCAGGAACACCGTCGGCTGGGAAGATCCCGGATACGCATCCACATCGCCTAAATACGACGAAGGCCTCACGGTCGGCGACCGCCTGCCGTTATCCGCCAAGACCTCCCTCACCGTTTCTCCAGGAAAGAACGGCGAGGCCTACCTCGAGCTCATCCGCTGCGTGGCCAAGGTAACGGCCCTGATTATCAACAACACCGGCGAATTGATGGGTCTTTCTGAATACAAGCATACGGTGCACGGTATCAATCCCACTTCCGGTTATGTCCTGCCCCACGAACCTGATTACACCGGAACTGCCGGAAATCTGGTGGCGAATCCCGATGTGAAATACGGCACTCCGGTGGAGATTCCCATTTGGGAAGACACCTCCCAGGAATATGACTGGTACGTGTTCCCCAGCAACGGTCCATACACAATTTGTATTTCCTTTACCCTGAACAAAGACAGCGAAGATCCGTTGAAACCGGAAAAGACCTACACCTATTACAACCTTCCTGTCACCAACTGGCGAGCGGTGAATATTCCGGCGCTACAGCGCAACCAGCATATCACAGTAACGACCCGCATAAGCAAGGGCCTTACCGTATCCTTTAACTTTGAAGTAAGCGATTGGACGCAGCACACGTCCTCCGTCGTATTCCTATAGTATGAAAATGAACAAGTTATCACATATAATCGCAGTTCTCTTCCTGCTGCCCGCGCTCCTGGGGTGCGCGAGGGAGTTGCAGCCCGACGTCCCGGATCCCGACGGCGTGCTTCCGGAGGGCGTCCCCGCGACTCTGTATATCCCGTTCGGCAGCACGGCGGCAATCGACGTGGATATAGCGACCAAGGCAGAGGCCAGCAAAGTGGATGAATCCCAGATCCACGACTTGTATGTGATGATTTTCAACAACGCCGACACATCTCCCGGAAGCCCCCGCAAGATTTACGGTCGCTTCTTCTCCTACGACCACCTCAAAACCAGCCTTGCACTCCTGGACGCCGACGACCACGAATGCTGGTACGTTTCCAACAAGACCCTGGATAACACGGTGACAAAGACCACCGGAGCCGTGAAGATCTCCACCATCACCTGCTCCGATGCGAAGCTTGTCGTGATTGCCAACGTGACCACCTCCATCCTCAACCTGGATGGTATCGACCCGCTCGACCGCCTGAGGGAAATCCAGCAATACGACGAACTGAAAAACATCGAAGTACGGCTGGAGCAGGACGTGGTCAACCGCAAGGACTTGTTCCTTATGACGGGCGAAAAGGATGTCAATACCACACTTATGACCTGGGGCACGCTCCCGAGCACCTATAATTCCACCTACAAGATTTCCCTCACTCCCATCGACGCCAAGGTGAAGTTCCGCGTGAAGGTCAATCCCGCCAATATCAGCGCCGTGACCCCGGTCTACTGGCAGGTTTGCAGCACGCCCGACCGTTGCTATATGTACACCGACGACTATGGCCGCACGACTCCGGAAGACATCAGCTATTTCGAATCGCAGCAGTACTATTTCGAGGGCAAGGAAGAAAGCGGCGGCGATGTCTGGTACACCTTCTGCTTCTATATGCTGGAGAACAACCAGCGCCCGAACGGCAATGCCACATCCTACTTCCAAAGGGAGCTCAGAGAGAAACTGGACAGCGGAGAATCGGGATACAAAGGCCCTACCGGCCCCGAAAGCGAGTCGTTCAGCGACCATTATGTCGTCAACGGCGACTGGCGTTACGCCCCCACCTTCGGCACCTATGTCTGCTTCGACCTTATTCTCACACTGACCCTGGACGGTATCACAGAAATAGGCGAAGAGGATCCGGACATCACCATCGGCCACGCCCTCACCTCGGATGCCGTCTTCACCGTCCACCTGGGTGATTTTGTCAACAGTTCTTCAGAGGATGGGAGTGCCCTAAACAACTATATCACCAAGCGAGGCCATTCCTACACCTACGACATCACGATCAACAACACCAAGAGCATCTTCACCGAGGTCCGCTCCGACGATGAAGTCCAGGCAGGCCAGGAAGGCTTCCTCCTTCTGACCGATGCCGAAATCATCAACGCCGACTGCCATTACGAGTACCATCAGGTGGAATTCGAATACCGCCCTGATATGCGTCAGGACAAGTTCTCCTGGTATGTGAAGACTCCTTTCGGCGAGGGCGGCCCCGTGATCAGCCATAACGAAAGCACAGGCGAGTACACCTACGACGGCAGCGGCCTGGATTACAAATGGGTGAAGTTCGGCATCAACAAACTTGTGCCTGCGGACTACACCGAGGCCGACCCGTCCAACCCCGATCCCGTGGTCTGGCTGGACCGCGAGACGGGAGATTATGTGCGTCCTTACTCCGCCAAGCGATTCAAGTATCCGGGCGACGGTCACTACGATCCGGACTGGAAGCCGGGGACCAAGGTGAACGCGATGATTCCCTGCGAAGATCCCGGCCGTGACGTCCCGGACCTTATGGACATCACGCAGCTGATCCAGTATGTGTTCTCCGAGACCCAGAAGCATACCAACCACGAAGCGAGCGCTTTCATAGCAGACGACAACGGTATGAGCACGGTGCCGGTCATCCGCGCCACTGCATTCATAGATGAGTTCTACTACGACCGTGACCCCCTCAACCCCGACGCCCCTCTGGACCCGGATCTGTGGAGGAAGTTCGTTAATGCATATCCTCGAGAGTTGCACATCCTTTCGAACGCCCAGACCAGCCGCGACAAGAAGAGCGACGTGATCCTTTCGAGCCACTCCATCATCCAGCAGTCCATCCAGACCATCTACAACATCTACTCAGCCGACCTTCATTCCCTGTGGGGCACGGAGCATTTGGATGAGATGCGTGAAAAGAGTGCTGGATGGCCGTACTGGCCGTTTGCACTGAGTCCAAGTGGCAAGGGCGGCAGGTATGGAGACTTCAACACGATGGTTGGAAAAGAAAACGGCCGTCTCAATTCCGCTTATATCTGGGATCTGTATAGCAGCACAGCCAATGGTGGGGTCGACCGCACAAACAAAGAGTGGGATACTTACATAGACTATGAAGTTGCCAACAACACTCCCGAATTGAGGGAAACATACCACGGTATGGCCTGGTCCTGTATGACCCGCAACCGCGACAACAACGGCGACGGCGTCATAGACCGCAACGAAATGCGCTGGTACTTAGCCGCCTCCAATCAGTTGGCCGGTATGTGGATAGGCAATGAATCCCTTTCCATAAACGCGCGACTGTATAAGCCTGCGGCTAATCAGTGGCGCGCCCACGTTATTTCCAGTTCAGGAGATTCAAAATCACAAGGCGGTCGCGTGAGTTGGACCGAAGAGGGTGGCGGCGCAACAGAATACTCTAAGGAATTTGGAGCTACTGCCGAGACCTGGCCGAGCGTCGAAGCAGCCAGCCTCGGCGAAAGTGTGCGCTGCCTGCGAAACATCGGCACATATGACGACGGCGGAGTAACCCGCGATATGACGGAGGCTCCGTACGACACTCTGGCACAAGATTATTTCACCATTTCCGATGTCTATGATGATGGACATCAGGGCGACAAGGCTTATCTGCATTATGTTTTCCATTTCGACCGACTGAATCCGAAGTCACTGCGCGAACTCAGCGAAAACGAACTCCCCTATCACGACCAGTTCAATGTGAACAACTGCGTCTACCTCAAGATGGAGACCCAGAGCCGAATGGATGAAGAGGACATCGAGCCTGCAACGCTGAAGGTTGACACAGATGAAAATGGAGTCGATGAAACTTACACGGTCAAGGCAGACCACACCTACAGCATCAACTACGATAAAGTCAATCCGATAGTCACCAAACTGGGTTACAATCCTTTCTGCCCTCCGGGTTACCGTTTCCCCAACCACTCGGAAATGCTTCTGATGTCGCTCTATCTGCCCAATGATGAGTACCATCGTTCCAAGCCCGACGGAAGCAGCTACGGTATCACAGTTTACTCCCCTTGCCGTACATATTACGACAGGGGCTTATATGGCAAGAATACCACCGGCTTCGAACACGACTACAGAGGCTTGGCTGCAGTGACGACCGCAGAGCAGAAAAAGGTGGGATGGGGTTGGTCTGACAAGCCACACTGCGCCCAGAAAAGCGACAAAATGACCGTCTCCCGCTGCGTCCGCGACATCAGTATGACCGGCACTATCGAGGGCGGCATCCTGATGAAGAGCGAATTGTACCCCGGCGACGAAGTTCCTCTCTCCTTCAGCTTCTACTCCAGCGGCGCTTCCTTTATCTCGGCGTCACTCAAGCTGTGTTACACAGACGGTGACGGCGTCTACCACGAAAGGGATATTCCTGTCCAGAGCACACCCAGCGGTCTTCAGTTCCTGGCGAACCAGACCGTGAGCATCCCGACACTGGCTAACCTGGGTCTCACTGATGAGATCCTGGATGCTAATGATGGAGCCCTTCGCAAGAAGACCAAGTTCAAGATCACCCTCCGCAACGCCTACGCCTCCAAGACCTTCGAGCAGCCTTTCACTCTGGGTAATCCGCTGGGTGGCACCTTCACCGTGGTAGGCGATCACAAGCTTCTCCCTGGCGAAGATAAAAATATGAACTTCAATATCTCCAGCAAGGCAAATACCTGCCATCTGTCAGATGCCACGCTCAAGTTGAAGTATAAGAATTCTTCAGATCAGGACGCCGAGTACACGCTTACGGTTCCCGGTGTTGTTGCCCAAAGCCTGACTTACATATATTCGAACTCACCTGTTTCCATCCCTAATATCGGAGGGGCAGCCGGACAATTGGCTCTGCTTATCGGAGATCTGCCTCGGAATGCGTCCCTGGAATTAACGGTCTCAGACGAGGGCGGCTCCAGCAAGACCTTCCCCATCAGCTCTGTCAACGGCCACCATCTCCAGATCGGCGAATCGCCGGTATTTGATGGCTTCAGGATCAAGGCAACTGTGGCTAATACTAAGGTCACTTTCGATGCTAATTACGCCAGCAATATTGAATATAGCACTGATGGAGGAGAAACCTGGCTGCCTGGTACCACACCATATACTTTGGTGAATGTGGATGACGAGATTTGCGTTAGGGGTAATAGAACGAATTATACGAATTACGCAGGAGCAGACTATGACACTCCATCATCGCATCCTCTGTTCACGACAGGCAATAAATTGGTCTATATTGCCGGTAATATTATGAGTCTGCTTAACGATGCAAACAGTCTCGAAGCAAGCGCTTTCCATGGAACCTTCTCGATGGGAAGCACAAACCTGACATACATTGATATTTCCGAAACAGATCCATTGTACCTGCCGGTCACAACTCTTACATCTAAATGTTATGCGCAGATGTTCAGACAATGTACATCCCTGACGCACGCGCCAACATTTACCGTGAATACCGCAGCATATAGGTGTTGCTACAATATGTTCCGTGGTTGCTCTAATCTGTCTGATATCTCGACTATCAGCTTGCCAGCCGATCAGATGTATGAAGACTGCTACCGTGAAATGTTCAGATTGTGCACCAGTCTTACGACTGTCGATCCAGGTTTACTCCCGGCCACCAATCTGGCAAACAATTGTTATCAACAGATGTTTAATGGTTGTTCAGCCCTCACCGCGGCCCCGAATCTTCCTGCAGCAAATCTGACGACCAGCTGCTATCAGGGTATGTTCCTTAATTGCTCCAATCTTGCATCCATCAAGTGTCTGGCGCAGACAGGAATCAATACGAACAACAGTACTCTTGAATGGCTAAAGAGTACCAAGGGAAGCGGCACTCGCACCTTTGTTAAATACACCGGCGTCACTACTTGGCCCAGCGGCGTCAATGGTATCCCTTCAGGCTGGTCAGTGAGTGAGGCCACCGAGTAGCTGTGATTTGTAACTCGTTGATCGAGTGGTAGTTATGTAAAACGATGTAC